>JAGOSM010000076.1 GCA_018062315.1 Simkaniaceae bacterium
GTGGTCAAAAGAGGGTAATAGTCCAGATTTACTGACAAATTGGGTCGATGTTGTCCCCAATAAAACCTATACTCTTACCCCCGATCGGCTTACTCCTGCAGTGCTTATGTCAGGTATGGGCTGCTAACCTGAATTTCGCATTTATTTCCCTGATAATCAACATCTTTTCGCGAAATTTGAAGCCATTTTTCTCATCAATAGCGCCTGCGGCTATGGATTTCGAAAAATGGCTTCACATTTCATCGAAAATCTCGTTGATTCTCATGGGAAATAAACTCGAAACTCAGGTTGCTAAAAATCAAAGCGGCCTGTGAAGCTAAACCCATGGAGAAAAAGGTCTCCTGGGGAAGCACTTGTTCTAGCCAAGTTATCATCCATTAATTTACGCATCATGTTTTGGGCCCAAAACACCTTGAAATCGTAGCTCGCTAAGAAATCAAGATGGTAATTTCTGTCGCACAGATACATTCCCCAGCCTAGGCCCAATCCCATTTCAGCCATAGGGCGTACACAGTTGTAGTGGTATAGCGATGCTGTGTAAGGCCCTGCGCTATAACCTACAAATGCCACGTCCTCTGAATGTTTGACAGTTGTATATTGTGTATACAAAAGACTTGCTGCACAATCTCCCTCTAATCGAAAGCCCATAGGGAGAAGACATTTCGTTTCACACCCCCCAACAGGACCAATGGACCAGGACTTAGATTGATTCCTCGATGCAACAGGTTGAGTGGTGACGGGTATGGCAGGCAGCGTAAATAATGTCGATTCTGTGACATAGACATCCATAAATTGACGAATGAGAGCAGACCTAAGTCCTCCAAAAGGAGAAACAGTCAGATGGCGCCCTTGATAAAAAGGTCTACCTGCCACAAGGTCTATCAAATCCAAATGAAGCTTCCACGTTGAAGAAATTTCAGACCCCATAAGAGCTGATGCGGTCGGAGGGTTTTGTAAAAACCAATCATCCACTACCCATACATTATTTCCACTAGCAGCTACCGTCGTTATCACACTTGCTGTTGAAGAAGTTCCTGAAAGGGGAGCTCCACTATTTTTAGTATTTTTCCCACGAAACCAAGTATACTCAGCTAAAACTGTCCACTCTTGATGTCCTACAACACCCGTGCCAATTTTAAATCCCGGTTTATATCCAAAAGATTGAGTCAGGGTATCGGTGTTTGTTGTCAAAAAACGGCGACTCGCATTCAAAACACCTGTTGAAGCAAGTTTTAATCCATCTTCGCCTGCCCACCAATAGGTAAAAGCGGCGTCGACAAATAAATTGACATTGGGAGATCCTAATTTTCTTTCCTTAGGGTTTATGGCAATTACAGCTGGAGCATTATAGGCTGCAGTATAACATACAAGGGGTTCCCCTTGATTTGGACATTCCTGCGTAGCAGTGGGGGGTCCTGTAGAAAAAGCAGGTAGACTGAGAAGACAAGCAACTAGCTGAATATATTTCATCATATTTTTCCTTCCTTTGATAAATCCTTCTTATTTTATCCAAAAAATCATCTGTTTAGAGGTTTCTCCTGGTGCTCTGTTACAGCATTCCCAACATAAGAAACGATGAGAGGCTGTGCCATTTACGATCTCTTCTTAAGTCTCTTAATCACATTCACAATAATAGGATCAAAACACTCATTCATTTGTTCTTCAATTTTTACTTTTTCTATAGCCCGTTCTTCTCCAATCCACCGCGCATATCTTGGCAATTTCTGCTCATATAGGAAATCTAAATCCCGTGCCCAGTAATGGTGAAGTCTAATCCTGTCGCTACAAAAATCTCTCACCACACTTTTTTTCAATCTCTTCTTTTCTGCATTGACGTGATAATAATTGTTTTTATACGCGCAGGTATGAGGGAAAAAGGATTTCTGGGCATCGACTCTTTCTGGTCTTACAATCGATTTCCCTATCTTATTCAAATGATACGATAACTCAGATCTGTGGACTAACTGAGTCACCATCCAGTGGTTTTTGCGCAGAGTTTGTATGCCTGAAGAGCCATAGAAAATCCAACTGATACAAACGCCGCCGAACTCATCAAAATCATCTAGAAAGGATTTTAAGTCATGATCTTTAATGGGAACAATAAATTCATCTGTGTCAATAATCGCAAGCCATTTACTGTGATTCTTTGCACGTTCTACAGCATCGATATAGGCATCCCTCTGGACATGCCACCATTCTTTTTCTGTATTGTAGGTTCTGTCCCAGTAGATGTACTCGACAATCCCCTTTTTTATATAAGGTTCAAGAATTGCATACGTGTTATCATCGCTGATATTATCATATACATAAAAGTGTTCAACACCGATTAATCTATGATAATCGATCCATTCTTTGATGAAGCGTGATTCATTTTGGGAAATACAACAAGCAGAGATGTTATATTCATACGCTATCACGGTATGAAGGTATACACAACAAGATACAAAAAATATAAAAAATCTCATTTCTTCTCCAAAAAGTCTCGTCGACTGCTGGGCAGCAATAAGAATTTATTTCAAAAATTTTGTCAATACATATCCTTTTAACTGTGGGAGAATAACGGCCTCATTTATCATTTAATATTTTAACTTCTGTTTTTTTGTTTTTTTGCTATACTAATATAAAAATTAAAATGGAGCATTGATTATATGTGCATAATGAGCGACCAGAGATTAACTTGTGTATCTGATCATGTCTATGAAATTCAAAATTCTCTCTACCTTTCTGTTACAAAAGCAGCTGAACTCTCTGTTACAGAAGCTGTGAAACCCCATTTCAAAAGAGTTCCTATTTTTTCAGACCGTCGGATAGCTGGACAATTACGTTTTACCATTGTCCCCTATGCAAAACCCTCTGATTTTGAGCAAGCCCGTTGTCCTCTAGTTAGGGTAAGTGATGAAGAGCTAAAGGCCTCAGTGGTCCCAAGACATATCAGAGGAAATCTTTCCGTAGGAACACGAATTTTTACCGTAACAGAACTTACTAAAATAAAAAAAGAAATCATATTAAAGTGTAACCACCCCTCTTCGCTTGTAGTCGATTTTGCAGATACAGCAGAAGTTCCTGGACGCGCACTTGATTTAGGATGTGGAATAGGAGTAAATTCTGAGATCCTATTAAAAAAAGGATGGGAAGTTATTGCGTTTGACAATTCACCTGAAGTCCTTGAAGTATACCAAAAAAACTGTCTTGATGTATCAAGCCATTTTGTATGTAGTCAAGCTGATATTACAGAAATAGTTTTACCAGACTCCGTGAATCTTGCCGTGGCGGTGGATATTCTTCCTTACATCAATCCAACTGAAGTAGCTCCCCTGCTTTCTAAAATACACAGAGCTCTTCTTCCTGGTGGCCGGTTAATTGGCTCCCTTTTGATTGACGCTAAAGAAAGTCTTAGTACAACTCTTCTGAGAGGTATAGGCGCCCATTTCTATCGTATCGATTCTGCTCCAGCCTCTTTATTGCAACAAGCAGGATTTAAGGTTGAGCGTTGTTCTTGGCGTTATGATACAATTGGGGTTGAGCCGGGATTTGTCGAGTTTATGGCAACAAAAACCAGTGAATAGGCTACTGCATTTTTTCTAGATAACATTTAAGTGATTCGTGTTCATAATGGACAGGATTGAGGATACCCTCTTTAAACTTTCCTGATTGGATGCGGCCTGGAATCTTTTGAAAAGCGATATTAGCCTCCTTATAGTTCCTCCTCCCTAATTGAGTGAGTCCATACCAAAGATCATGCCAAAACATGGGGTCCTTATAACCAGTCATCATTTTATAAAGAGAAGCAATAAAAGCAGCTTCATGAGGAGGGGCCATTTGGATCTTTGTTTCTAAATCGAATAATTCTTGATAAGTGAGATTCTGACCATCGTATAACCGAGTTTTAGTACAAGCTTCTACAGTTGCTGAAAATTGAGGTTGATATTTTGATGAATCATAAGCAAGAAGCATATCTCCCAAAAGGGCAATTTCAAATTGAGGGTTTATTTTAAGAAGGGCTAATTTGACTTCCTGTAATGTAGGGTAGGCCCAACATCCTAAAAAAATCTGATCAGAAATTTCTGTGCCAAAACCTCGAATATCATCAATTAAAATCACACAATCCTGAATCCCAACAGTGTGAATAGCTGCTAATTCCTCTCTGATTGCCGTGATAGCCTCTGCAGATCCAGAGTTGACAGAGTCTGAAACTCCCGTTCCTTTTCCAGAATAATGAGCATCTAACCAAAACAAGGTAGTTCCTTGAAGCTCTTTACCTATAGAAGCTATGAGTTGAGACGAATTACCAAAATAACTAGCTATGTTCCGATAAGAACGGAATTTTGGTTGTATTCGTTTAAATAAAGGTTCGTAAATTTCAACAGTAATGACGTGCTTAAAAAACTGAGAGGCATTTACTGTTGTCTTCCCATCAAACGTCCCTGTTTCAAAAAAAGTATCTGGGTGAAATGTAAATACTAACTTCTCAAGAAACGCTGGGTTGAGAGCACCTTGCAATTTATTATCTTTGAATTCAAAAAAATCGTTTACCGCATGCCCGCGAGCGAAAAGAAGGAAGGTAAAAAGAATAACCACTCTAACCATATTGAGAACCTTGTTTTAAAAGGTTAGAAGCTAATCTATCCCCCCTTTTCACTTCAAGCAAAAAGGGAATCACTCGCGATCTACAGCAATATAAACCTTGACTTCGGGATTTTCTTGGGGATGAAAAGTAGAACGATATAATTCAAAATCACTTGTATATGAGCGGGGCAAATCTGACTTCCAAACTGCCTGCCACGCAGAAATCAACCCTTGAGGAAACTCTCCTTGTGTTGTAAAGACAGCATATTCGGATTCAGGGATAACCTTGCCCACAAGACCTACAGGGATTTCATCTAAGCTAGAAACTTCACATCCAAGAATCCATGAATAGGGCTTCGTATAATCTCCTTCATAGTCGGTATAGAGAGCGAAGATATTCTCACTCATCTTATTTGGAATTTTGGCAGGGACATTTTCCTTAAAAAACTTCTCTTGATGAGCTGGCATTTCTAAAGAGGATTTTTCATTATCTGTTTTCAGCTCAAGCC
>JAGOSM010000027.1 GCA_018062315.1 Simkaniaceae bacterium
AGGATCCTTACCCGTCTCTTTGAAGTTTGATGACGCAGTTTTTAATCTCTCCCCGTGGGTTCAAGCAGTTCGTGATGTTTCCTCTCTTGAGTTAGAGATAGCAACCTATTTGAGTTTTATGGGTGGCGTAAGTGATATTCATTCTTTCACAATTCAATCCGGCGGAAGGACTTTAAAAGAAGTTGTTTTTGGTGATGGACGCAGTGAATCACAACTAGGAATTCATGTGTATGGACCTGAAACTGATCCAAATGCCAATGAATGGTCTAAAGCGAAAGAGGACGACATTACGTCATAACTTTTTTCGAAGTTAAATCACGCGTCGCGAGCGAGGCCTCAAACCTCGCTCTTGCGATCAAAGGCATGAGATAATTTTTCATATCTTGCCTTACACTCCAGTGAAACGCTTTTCCTTCAATTGCTAGGAACATGGATTCTTGAATGCTTACAACTTTGCTAAATGACGTCTTACAAATACACCCTCAAAGGATAGCAAAGAAAGCTGAACGGTTTAAAATCAATACCTACGTTTAGGATCAGTGATAACTGACTTCAATAACCTCATAGGATTTATGGCCTTTTCCAGGGGTTGTAATATCGCATGTATCCCCTATGGACTTGCCAATCAGTGCCCGCGCGAGTGGTGAGCTGATCGACAAAAGGCCTTTTTTTACATCCGCTTCATCCACGCCAACAATTTGATAAGTCATTCGTTCATCCGTTTCATCATCAACCAACGTTACTGTCGCACCGAATTTAATATCTGTCCCTGATAATTTTGAGATATCGATTACCTCTGCTCGAGCCACTTTATCTTCGAGCTCCTTAATGCGTCCTTCAATAAACCCCTGTCGCTCTCTGGCAGCATGATATTCAGCATTTTCAGAAAGATCTCCATGCTCTCGAGCTTCAGCGATTGCTTTAATAACCGCGTGGCGATCAATCGTTTTTAAATGTTTCAGTTCTTCTTGAAGCTGGTGAAGACCTCCAGCTGTCATTGGTAACTTTTCCATAAATAATTCAACTCATTAGTTAATGTTATAAGTAAGTCTAGCATAAGCTGTTAGGGATTAAAACCTTCGTTAACAGTCTCGTTGGTTAGTCCGGCTTAAAAAGGTTTTGCTAGTCTGATTGCCTCCATATTTAATTATTTATAAATATACATCCATGTTAAAAAAAGAGGTTGATGAAGGACAGTCCCCCTAAACAAAGAGCAATAAACACAGATGCAGACGCTGCATCTTTTGAAAATTTAATAAGGGGGTCTTTCTCTCTTTTACAAGCATCATTAGCTTTTTCTAGGGCCGTATTCAAAAGTTCAGTCATAAGAACAAGGCTTAAAGAAAAGATAACAAAAAATTTATCTGTCTTAGGAGCTTCAATCCAAAACGTCATGAAAAGCACAAACACACATCCGATAATCTCAAGCCTAAAGGCCTTTTCCTGTTGCCAAGTTTGCCTTAACCCATGAAGAGAGTTTATTAAAGCATTCTTCAGGTGACTCATAAGCATACGTAAGCCTCTCTTTCCTACTCCACATTCATTCGAATACGATAGCGGAGACTCACTTCCTCTTGAGGGGCAAGATTTAAAATCCATTCAACACGATTTTCTTCTTCCCCATGAGGATGCGTTTCCCTTAAAATAATCCATTCCTTAGGAACATTTTGAAAAACTGTGACTTGTTTCGGAGAATCTGTAGTGTTTTTTAAATCAAGTCTATATCCTGATTCAACGACTTTACTCCCAAGTTTACGATAGTCTGTTTGTCGCATTTCAGTCGTAATTTCTTTTGTGCTTCCCACACGTAAGCTTAAAGATTTACCCAAAGGAATGAGAGAAGTTTTATTTTCACCTATATAAAGCAACGAATAATCTTTACTTCGCTGAAAAACCTTAATAATGCCTTGAGGAAGAGGAACACCAAGACCTTGGGAAACGGCATTTTCAACAGAAAGCCAAGTTTCCACAGAAGGCTTCATAACAGCCCCTTCTTCATCCGCAATAATGTTATTTTTGGGATAAATCCGAAAACTCTTAGTTGGCCTTAAGTTTTTAGCAGAAAACCAAGAAATATTTTTTACAGATTTATCAGGAAGGCTGATAGGTCTTTCGATGTCATAAAAGAGCGTTTTCTTTTGCACAACACGAATATGGCCTTTTTTAATATCTGTTTGACTTTGATTGCGAATATTTATCCAATTATTGAGATCAAGATGTTCGCCGTCAGAATCGATGATAATCGTATACCCTGCCTCCCAGGTAAAACCTTTGGTAAGGTAACTCATATCAAAAAGGTACTCTCCTTCCTTTGAATTCATAAGCTTCAAAGTAATCATTGGCTCTGAAACAAGAGTGTAGGGAAGATGAGGAAAAGCAATCCGACTTTTTTTGATAGAATAAATTGTTCCCATGGATTCAATTAAGGCCGTATCTTTCTCAACAGCTAAGAGTTTAGCAAGTATAGAGTCTGACCTTGATTGAAAGGATGTAACCGTGATCGTTTCCCCAATAGAATGTTCTAAAATATTTTCGTGTGTAAGATCAGGCGCTTGGAAAGAATACTCTAAAATATTGAGGGGAGAAGAAGGGGAAACCACTTCGAAAAGAAAACTATCCATTAAGATAGAAGAAGGAACATCCTTAATTAATAACTTGTTTGATCCTTCTTTTAAGTAAGCTTTTCTTTTTTCTTTTATGAGAGCTACATCGTTAGGATAGAGAGTTACACTTATGTCAAGCTGGAAGGATTGAGAATTTTCTTGAACAACGGCCTTTGCAGAGAAAGGAGAAAGCAGGATAGAGAAAAGCAACAGAATGATTTGTGTTATCCTCATCGGACGTGAAAATACCTTATTTTGTTTTCCTCTGACGTCATTCCCACGAAACCGGGAATCAAATATAATCATCTGTAAAAAAAAAACTATTTTATGGATTTCCGGTTTCGTGGGAATGACGCCCATCAACATGAGACGGGGTATCTTAAAGCTCGGGTATAGATTGAATTTTGATGTCATGTTTATCCCACCTTTTTTAACTCAGGAGCCTGAAGTTCGCGAGGATTATGGTCAAGGGGATCAAGAGCAATGATTTCAGCTGCTTCAGACACAGATCCTAACTCTTTAAATTTTCGAGCACTGGAGAGAACCCGGTGTTCAAGGCTTCCCATGGCATGGTTATAGGATTGTACGGCATTCCCTAAATTCTTGCCAAGTCGAGCAAAATGATCCGCCATATCAGAAAGGCGTTTGTGAAGTTCTCGTCCAAGTTCACTAATTTCTTTTGCATTGTGGGCTAAATGTTCATGTCGCCACCCATAAGCTACAGCTCTTAAAAGAGCAATGAGAGTGGTTGGTGTGGCAAGAATAATGCGGTCTTCGACACCGGCTTCGATGAGACTAGGATCTTGCTCTAAAGCAGCACTAAAAAAAACCTCTCCAGGTAAAAACAAGACAACAAATTCAGGAGCTGGTTGAAACTGTTCGTAATAAGATCGTTTAGCGAGAGCTTTGATATGAGAGCGTACGTGCCGAGCATGATCTTTAAGTTTTATAAGACGAGTGTCTTCGTCTTTGGTCTCGAGGGCTTCAAGATAAGCAGATAACGGCGCCTTGGCATCAACAATGATTTTTTTCTGACCGGGAAGATTAATAATAAGATCTGGACGCAATCTCCCGTCATCATCAGATGAGGAAACCTGCTCTTGAAAATCACAATAGTTAATCATCCCAGCCATTTCGACAACGCGCTTTAGCTGTATTTCTCCCCATCTTCCTCGAACAAAAGGCGCTTTTAACGCATTGGTAAGATTAGACGTTTCGGTTTTAAGCTCCTTTTGGCTTGTCAGAAGCTCATTCACTTGGTGCTTCAGAACGGCATACGCACTCATTCGAGACTTCTCAAGTTCAATAATTTTTTGGTCCACAGTTTGAAGGGAATCACTTACAGGCTTAACAAGTTCAGCAATAGCAGCTTGTCGATTTGAAAGGTCATTTTGAGCCCCCTCTTGGAATTTTTCAAGAGTCGTCTGCGCAAGTTCCAAAAAAGATTTATTTGAAAGAGAAAGTGCTTCTGCAGAGATAACTTTAAACTTATCCTCCCATAGGCTTTGAATATTCTCTAAAAGAACGAGCTTACTTTGGCTTTCTTTTTCTGTGCGTTGAAGCGCAACTCTAAGCTCAGCATTTCTTTCTCCTTGCAAACGCAGCTCTTCTTCTCGTTTAAGAAGCAAAGTCTCTATTCCTTCAAAACGCCTTAGACGATCTTGTGAAAGGGCTACATCTTGGGTAAAAGCAGATATTTTTTTTTGAAAATAGACATAGAGACAAAATCCCGTGAGAATGGCTCCAGCAAAAAACCCTAAACTTAAATCCAGTGCAATCATGAACATGCCTTTGTTTTATGTGTTATATGAAAAAAAGTTCACCTAATATGATAATAGCTCTGGCATCTTTAACCAACATGTTTTATGACAGTGTTACATTCCTTTTTAGGGATACACGGTTTTTTGAGTTTTGACCACTCTTTGCGGAGGATAGCATGGAAAATGTGGGCCTTGTTTTTCAAGCGTGTGGCGGCCTCATCTTATTTTTCTTTCTTGCTTGGCTTTTCAGTGAAAATCGAAAACAGGTTAATTTTAAAGCAGCTTTTTTAGGGTTTGCTATTCAAGTGCTCCTTGCCATTATTGTTGTAAAATTTAGCGTTGTTCGCGATGTATTTTTAGGCATTGGACAGGGTGTGATGGCATTAAAAGACGCTACCATTGCTGGAACAAGCTTCGTTTTTGGATATGTAGGCGGAGGGGGAGCTCCCTTTACAACAACTGATCCCTCCAAAACCTTCATATTCGGCTTTCAAGGATTACCGATGGTGATTGTCATCAGCGCCCTTGCAATGTTGCTCTTTCATTGGCGCATTCTCCCTTTTATTGTCAAAATATTTTCGAACGTCTTTCAAAAAACCCTGGGAATTGGGGGCGCTTTAGGTGTTTGCGCAGCAGCTAAAATGTTTTTGGGACAAACGGAAGCTCCTCTTCTTGTACGGCCTTATTTAGGAAAATTCACACGAAGTGAGCTCTTTACCGTCATGACGGCTGGGATGGCAACAACTTCCATTTCAATCATGGTTGTTTATGCGATCATTTTGGATGGGACAGTACCGGATCCCATTGCCCATATCTTAACAGCCTCGATCATAAGTGTCCCTGCTGCCATTACCATTTCTCGCATTCTCATTCCCCAGGTGGGCGAAAATACGTCCGGACATCTTGTCGTCCCTTATCAATTCTCAGGATCCATGGAAGCCATTACCCAGGGAACATCCGATGGCGTTCGCCTTTATGTCAATATCTTAGCCATGTTAATTGTATTCTTAGCCATTGTTGCGATAATAAATTCTATATTAAGCCTTTTCCCTACAGTTGGTAATGAACCCATGACCCTTCAGCTCCTTTTAGGGTATATTTTAGCTCCCTTAGCTTGGGCCATTGGAATTCCTTGGGAAGAAGCCGTGCCTGCGGGTGCCCTGTTGGGAAAGAAAACCATCTTGAATGAAATTGTTGCTTTCATGGGACTTGCCGAGCTTCCTAAAAATCTCTTAAGCGTCAAAAGTAGTATTATTATGACTTATGCTCTTGCAGGTTTTGCCAACTTCAGTAGCATTGCCATTCAAATTGGTGGGATTGGCACGATGGTCCCAGAGCGTAAGCAAGAAATTATCTCCCTTGGTTTCAAAGCAATGATTGCCGGAACGATTGCCAGCTGCATGAGTGGAGCCATCATCGGCATTTTGTATAGCTTTGGCTAAAGTTCTTATTATTGCAGGCCCTACGGCAAGTGGAAAATCTGCCTTTGCCAACAAAATTGCCTTCGAGAAAAAGGGCGTCATCCTGAATGGAGATAGCCTACAAGTTTATAAAGGTCTTGAAATACTGACGGCTCAACCCTCTCTTCAAGAACAACACCTCCTCCCTCACCGTCTTTATGGATTTTTAGAGCCACACGAAATGTGCTCCGCAGGTAAGTGGCTTTCTCTTGTTCTTGCCGAGATTGAAAATATCCATACAAAAGGAGACCTTCCCATTGTTGTGGGCGGAACAGGACTTTATCTTAAAGCTCTCATTGAAGGGCTTGTTCAGATTCCCCCTATTGATTCAAGTGTAAAAGCCACTTTTCAAGGATCTCAAGAAAAGCTTTACGCTGAACTCAAAACCGTAGATATAGATTTAGCCGAACGAACGAATCCCCTTGATCGTCAACGGACGATAAGAGGTCTTGAAGTTTTCTATGGAACAGGAAAACCTTTAAGCTTTTGGCAAGTCCAGAAACCTCCTCCGCCCCCTTACGAATTTGAGAAAATTCTCTTAATGCCCCCTAAAGAAGACCTTGAAGAACGGATGACAGCCCGTCTTGAGAAGATGCTTGCTCAGGGAGTCATAGAGGAAGTTTCTCGTCTTCTTAATCTTTCCCCTTGTTCTAATGCCCTAAAGGCCATTGGTCTGCGAGAATTTAGAACATACATTCATGGACACTGCTCTCTAGAAGAAGCAAAAGCGCTGACTCTTCTGCGTTCCCGCCAATATGCTAAAAGACAAAGAACCTGGTTCCGCCATCAATTTCTAGCCGATACGTTAGTAGAAATACCTTTGACCGAAGCGTAAATCACAACATATCATATGGGAAAATTTTATTGATCCTTTGTCGGCAAGAAGAAGGATTACATTCCACCTTTTTCCTCGTCATACTTTTCGAATGAAACAAACGAGGCAATGTTTGGACCGGGTTCTTAAGGATCAATTGAGGTACGCCTTTACTTATTCCTTCGGTTTTGTTCTTACAAAACCTTTTCCCAAAGAAAAATCTTTGAAAAAGCTCTTAAATAACTTTTTTGATCTATCGTTTTTCTCTCCTTTTAAGCAGAAACTTGGAGCTCAGCTTTGCTAAATTTAAAAGCTTCGCCTGTGAGCAACAGGCGATGCATAATCACAGATAGCTTGTAGCCTACAGCCATGAAAGCTTTCTTTAAACCACGTTAACTTAAAATTAATTAAAATTGTATAGAAGATAAAAATATTAAAAAAGCTCCGTTTTCCGAGGGGAGAACAAAATATAATTTTGAAAAGGTCTCTAAGATGAAAAACACAATAATACTTTCAATTATAATACTGGTATCCTACATACCTTCTTCATTTGGCCAAGTTCTTACTATAAGCGATGGACAAGTAGATCCGGAAAGCACAGCAACCCTTACAAATTCTTATCACGACGAAGTGATATTTGAAGATCAGGGAGGTACGCTCAACATTAGCCAAACTGGCAATGGATCATATGCAGGCGATATTTGGCAACAGAATTTAGCAGCGGGAGCATCGGCAAACTTAGAAATAAATTCACCTGGGGCCGTAATTCAACTTCCAGGTTTGGCAGCATCACCACCGGTGCTTGTCCCTATTTCAGGTATGGTAACGATTAATGGAGGTACACTACAGGGAAGTACATCGCCTAATGCTTTATTAAATCTAGCTGTTTCAGGAGCAGTCTATGAATTAGGAGGTGATCAAACCGTCAGTGATCTTGCAGGAGCCCAAGGATCTTCTATTAGTTTAGGGGGAAATACACTGACAGTCGGTTATAACAACGGGGTTTTTATGGGTACGCAAACCTTTGCCGGTGATATAACAGGAACAGGGGGAGTTATTTTTAATGGTGAGGAAACTTATATTCTGACAGGTACGAATACCTATACGGGCGGCACGCAGATTAATGGTGATGGTACCCTTCAAGGAACAACAGATAGTTTACCTGCAGGTGGCCCTATTGAAAACAATGCAACTCTGTCTATTGTTCAAGCATCATCAGGAACTTACACAGGAGATATCAGCGGTTCAGGAGGCGTAAGCATATCAGCAGCAGGAGAAACCATAAGCTTCACAGGAACGAATACCTATACGGGGGGAACCTCTCTAAATGATGGAACCCTCGAGGTTATAAATGGCGCTTTTCCAGGAACGATAAACGTTGGTAGCAATCTTACTTTTAATCAATCGGCCAGTGCTTCTTTTGGAGGACAAATTTTTGGGGATGGGGCAGTCTTTATAACAGGGGGATTCCCTCTCACTTTAACAGGGGAAGACCCTTTTAGTGGTGTTATGACAATTAACAATGATGGAAGCACCCTTATCGGAAATACAAGCAGCATACAAGGAAATGTGACTAATAATAGTATGCTGACTTTTAACCAAAGTGGAACAGGAACGTATGGAGGGGTAATCAATGGGACGGGAGCTGTCACCATAGCGGGAGGAGGAGCTCTCACTTTTACAGGAAATAATACCTACACCGGAGGAACCACAATCAATGATGATGGGAGCAATCTTATCGTAAGCGCTCCTACGAGTACATCGCCAATAACTCCAGGAAATATTACAGGTAATGTTACAAACAATGGGACGCTCACCTTTAACCAAATAGGGGGAGCAACGCCTTTGTCTTATAGTTTTCCAGGGGATATCACAGGAACAGGCGGTGTCGCGATAGAAGGAAGCACTGGACAATTCACGCTTAGCTTAACAGGAAAAAACAATACTTATTCAGGTGCTACAACACTCAATACGCCCGTGGGAACGCTGCAAGGGAGTTTTCCTGAGTCGCAATTAAGTCTTACTGCCGGGACCTATGATTTAGGCACAGCAGATCATACTATTGGATCTCTTACAGGTACTACAGCGTCTGTCGTTAATTTAGAAGCCAATACTTTGACTATGGGTGGGGATAACTCAACGACAACATTTTATGGAACAATCATAGATGCAGGAACGGGAGCTGGAAGTATCGTTAAAAATGGTTCAGGAACCCTAACGCTTGCCCTAACCCCTACCTATACGGGATCAACGACCATTAGGGGAGGAACTCTTCAAGTCGGTGAGTCCTCGTCACCAGGAACACTTCCCTCAACAGACCTGTATGTTAATGGAGGAACACTTACAATGTTATTGAGTCAAAATTTTGCAACTCTTTCTGGAACAGGGGGGACCATTGACATGGGAACCTCTACTACCACTCCATTAACATTAGGGATCCAAGGAAATAGCCCTACCTCTGGATTTGCAGGAACTATTACAGGAACAGGGAATCTTATTATCGGCCTTTCTGGACCAGCTTCCTTAACTCTTACAGGCAATAATACGTTTACAGGCGGAACTATTATTAATGCGGGAAGTTCTCTGACAGCGCCCCTAAGCAGTCTTCCTGCCCCCCAAACAGGAGCTGTAAATAGTGGTCAGGTTACAAATAGTGGGACCCTTACGTTGACTCAAGGTGGAACATTTGCGGGAGCAATTATCGGAAGTGGCTCAGTGACGATCCAGGGAGGAAGTGAAGTAATTTATACAGGTGGTAACACCTATACCGAAGGAACCACAATAGCCAATGATGGAAGTAGTCTTACGGGATCAACAAGCACTTTACCTCCGGGAGGTCCCATCGTTGTTGGACCTACGACTGACCCCACGGCTAATGCGAGCCTTATTTTAAATCAAACGTCTGACAGCTCTAATGCCTTTACAGGCAACATAAGCGGATTAGGCTCAGTGACGATCCAGGGAGGACAGACCATAACCTTTACAGGCAATAACACCTATACAGGGGGAACCACAATAGCCAATGATGGAAGTAACCTTAATGTTACGGCTGGAACGTCGGCTACGAGTAACATTCCGTTAACAGGTGCTGCGATCACAGACAATGGTACCCTTACCTTTAATCAAACTGTAGCAGGAGCTGTTACCTTTGCCGTCCCTATTCAAGGGTCAGGTAATCTTATCGTTAATGGTCCTGGAACAATCGACTTTTCAAATTCCTCTATTACACCTTCAGCTATTGTTAACGGGGGTGGAATTGTCGGAAATACGCAAGCGTTCTTGGGAGATATTACTCTTAACAATGCCACTCTTACCTTTGATCAATCAGTCTTAGGGACTTACAACAAGTCAATCAGTGGAACAGGAACCGTCAACTGTATAGGATCTGGTACAGTAACATTTCCGGGAGATCAAGCCTATTCAGGAACCACACATATTGGGAATAAGAGTACACTGATTGTAAATGGAAGGATCCCCAATAGCTCAGTTATGGTTGATGAGGGGGGAACGCTTGGAGGGGCTGGAACCATACGTTTCTTAGATCTTAGAGGAACGCTTTCTCCCGGGACCACTATAGGGAACATAACAATTATTACGGATCATACTTCCCGGCATACTGCGATGCACAGAATAGAAGTAAGCTCAGATGGAACATCTGATCAAGTTCTTGTAGCAAGACAGGCCCAACTTGATGGTTCCCTTAATGTGATTTCTACGGAGAACCGTCAGGATTTGAAAGGTAAGGAATTTACATTTTTAACGGCAGGGAAAGGGGTGACAGGTCAATTCTCAACCTTAATATCTAACAATCGACTTAAATATTTGGTTCAGTATGATCCCACGAACGTAAAAATTATTGTGGGAAATATGCAAGATTTTACGGATGCGTTTTCACCGAGAAATACGAGTAACGCTGAAAAAACAGCCACCTACTTTGATACTTTTGCGGATAATACGAATCTGAGCCCTGATTTAACAAGTGTGATTAACGGGTTAGATACCCTGCTTGCAACAGGAGATTCGGCTGCTGTGCAGAACGCCTTTAACCAGATTCAACCCTCTCAATATAAGGAATTGGGTCAGATCTCCTTTTTAAATAATGAGGTGGTGAATCGGACAGTGGGTAGCCAGCAGCAGAATTTACGGGAATCTTTGTGGGTGGAGAAGGAACTGGAAGCCTACGCTGGGTCTGCAGCCATTTCTCCGCAGAGAGTTGCATCTTTCCATCATCTGGCAAAAAGCGCCAAAGGATTTAAATCAAGCAGCATTCTCCAAGCCCGATCTCAACCTCATCATCGTTTAGGGATGCTGGCCCTTCCGGGATCGGAAAGGGTTGGTATGCCGGCTAACAACTGGATTAAGCTGGGACGATCCTCAGTCTGGGTTCAATCCTATGGGCAGATTGAACGCACCAAAGGTAACCACGGCAATGCCGGCATTCGCAGTGAGACAGGCGGAATCAGCTTGGGCGGTGATCATGAAGTCTTAAAGAATACCTACCTGGGTTTCTTAGGCGGCATGTCCACCACCCCCTTTCATTGGCAACAAGGCCGCGGTAGTGGCCGAGTCAAAAGCTATTATGGAGGAATTTATGGAACGTGGTTAAGCCAGACGGGATTTTATGCCGATGGTCAACTCATTGCGGGAGGGAATAACTATAACTCTCATCGCAATATCGTCTATCCAGGAGTGAACCGCAAAGCAAGACAAAGCCACAATGGAGGGCAGTTCTCTACTGATCTTCAAGCAGGGTATGTGTGGTCGCTGAAACACTTAACGGTACAACCTTATGCGGATGCCACCTATATGTTCGTCAATGAGAGTGGATTTAGAGAAAAAGGCGCGCAAAGCTTAGACTTTAAGATTAAGGGTCGGATGTCCCAATTCTTTAGAGGAGAGATTGGTGCGCAAGTCTACAAGACCTATGTCTTGTGTGATGCACTGGTTCGTCCTGCCTTGCAACTTTCCTGGGTACATAAGCGGTCCATGGGCCCGAACTCCGCAAAAGTTCAGGGGGGACTTGTCGGTCAAGCCCAATCCCTGAGTGTCGCCGGAGACAATCGCACCCGCAACCAAGTAGCGCCCGGTCTTGCCCTGACCGTGCAGTTTGCCAAAGGCTTGTATGTCATTGGCAACGTCAGCTCTCAATTCGGCGGCGGTCAAAAACTTGGCGATGCTTTGATCCGCGTAGGGTATGATTTTTAAGAGGATCTCAACAATAATTTTATAAGAGTTCAAGAGTTCATAATCTCAAAATTTCTTGTATTCCTTTTCGTAGTTAGATACAAAAGATTTTAGAATGCTTGCATTCAAACCATATTAACTTGTGCTTAGAAACCTAAAATGAGCCTTATTTTCAGTATTTTTATGGAGAAACTTTTTCCAACATGGACTTTCTTATCGAAAGATCTTCTATGACCCACTGGCATAAGAGAGTAGGGGATGAATCTTTGACTGTGTTGTTTGCAGGAAAGTCTCTCTGTGGCCTTAAGCCAAGGCTTTGAAAGAGAGCTTCATAGATCTATCAAAATGGCTCTTTAATGTACGACTAGAAATCATACCCTACTCTGAGCAAAGCATCACCCAGGTTTTGGCCATTGCCGAGCTGGGTGCTGACGTTCGCAATGATGTATAGTCCCTTCTCGAATTGGACGGTGACACCGAAACCAGGGGCCACTTGGTTGCGGATCTTGTTATCCCCAAGGACTGTCAAGGTTTGAGGCTCACCCACAAGTCCACCTCTCACATCAGTAGGGGTAGAGCCAATAGGATGCTTGTGAACATAAGACAGCTGGAACGTCGGACGAACAAGAGCACCACAAAGAACATATGTGCGGTAGATTTGCGCACCCACTTCCCCTCTCATGAATTGTGCTGTCTTGCTCTTAATCTTAAAGTCTAGGCTTTGCGCTCCATGTTCCCTAAAGCCTTGTTGGTGAACGTAGGTGTAAGTTGCCTCTAAGAAAGGTTGAAGAGTGAAGGGTTGAAGAGCCCACGCATATCCAAATTCGAGGTTTGCTGAGAATTGGCCTGCCTTGTGACCTTCTTTCGCCACACGATTGATGCCCGGGAATCTAATGTTTCTTTTAGAATGAAATTGGTCTTGTCCTGCAATGATTTGCCCATCCACATACAGACCTCCTTGATCCAACCAGGTTCCATAGACGCCCCCATAATAGCTCTTCACCCGCCCATGACCGCGATTTTGTCCCCAATGGTAAGGCGTTGTTGAGAATCCGCCTAAGAGTCCGAGATAGGTATTGCAAAGAACTTCACGATCTCCCCCCATACTCATACCGCCTGTCTCACTGCGGATACTGGGGTTTGCATGATTACTTTTTGATTTCTCAATTTGACCATAAGATTGTACCCAGAAGGAGGATTTGCCCACACGTATTCTCTGGTTTCCCGGTCTCATGGCTTTATTTTCTCCGCCAAGGACTAAGAAGTTCGAGCGCCGTCCCATGGCTTGGTTTTTTGAAACTTGCTCAAAGGCATTAAAGCCACTCAAAAGCTTATCATCCACAAGCTTTCGGAAAGCAGTGAGCCTTTTAGGTGAGAAGTTTGCAAAAACACTCTCTCGGTTGCGCAGTTCCGTGTCTACCCAGCGGGATTCTCTTAAGTATTGTTGTTGCGTACTCACCGTCTTGTTCACAAGCTCATTATGCAGAAAAGAAATTCCCCCCAATTCCCCGTACTGAGCCGGCTGAATTTGATTAAAGGCATTATTAACAAGAGCCGTGTTTTCCGTTAAAAGCAACCCATCTAAAATGTTAATGACGTAAGTCAAATCAGACTTGCCAGTTGTATTGTCCGCAAAGGTGTCAAAGTAACGAGCTGTCCTGGCCGCATTGCTGTTATCTCCTGCAGGAAATGCATCTGCAAAGTCTTGAAGAGACGTCACAAACACTTCTACGCCTTTGGTCAAATAGATAACCTTATATTTAAGACGATCATCAGAAAGAAGCGTTGAAAACGTGCCTATTCTCCCCTTCTTTGCCCCCAAACACATAAATCTCATATTCTTGACATCCTCTCGTGTTCCTCCCAACACTTTTACATGTAAGACTCCTGCAAGGTTTGCTTTTCCGCCAATCATGAGGCGACTTACTGCGTGCTTAGGAGTAACTTCAACTTTATAAGTTGCTGTAGGTGCCATCGTAAAATCATGGAGAATCTTTAAGGTACCAATCGAATTGCCAGGAGCAACAGTTCCTCCTGCACTTAACGAACCAATGGCACCTGTTCCGCTAACCGTTGTCCCAGAAGAAGATTTGAGAGAACTATTAGGTACAGTTGCGTTAACCGTTAATGTCCCTTCATTGAGAATTGTGGCACCAAAATAAGGATCAACGGTTCCTGTTCCTGGCTCTCCAAGAACAAGAATTCCTGGCCCATCTTTTGTGAGACTACCAAGGCCAGAAATGGTTCCAGAAAGAGTCGTTGTTATTCCATTATTAACGAAGAGGATGCCGCCTTCTTTACCCAATATTATTGACCTCCCACTTGAGAAACTCTTCGTTGTTTCAAGTGCTGCTCCATTTAAAGCAAGCTGCGCATCTTGCATGCCTAAATTAGCGTCTGAACTTACACTTACAGTTCCCTCATTAGCTTGTATTCCAAAGTTAACAGAATTTGTTCCTGCAAATGTTAGAACTCCAGCTCCTATCTTTATCAACAACACCCCTTTTATGGTTCCAGAAAGGGTTGTCGTATTGCTCTGTCCATTAACTTTGATTGTCCCTCCCGCTCCTCCTAAGATTATGTTTCGAGAACTATTTAAGGATATGGATGTCTGAAGTGTTGCATTGCTAATGGTAAGAGAACCTGAAGATGCTCCTAAGTTACTGTCCGAGCTTATCGTAAGATCTCCACCATTAAGGGTCGTTCCTCCTGTATAAGAATTTTCTCCGGTCAATTCGAAACTTCCTGCCCCTGTTTTGGTTACTGATCCACTTCCACTAATGATTCCTGCAAATTTCCCATCATGTTTCTGGTTAAATTCAAGAACTGCATTATTAACAATGTTTCCTGGCAAGATTGTCTCTGAAGCAACTAAAGTTCCCTCATTAATTTGGGTACCTCCTGTATACGCATTTATTCCAGTTAAAGTGAGTGTTCCTGGCCCTGTTTTTGTTAAAGATCCAGCTCCTACGATGATGCCAGAATGAGTTGTTGTATTTCCTGTCGTATCAACTTGGAATGTTCCTCCCCCCGCGTTCAATGTTATTTTACGAGAACTCGTCAACGTTGCGGTTGTTTCAAGTATTCCGTCATTGAAAATAAGGGGTCCAACGGCTGCACCTAAGTTACTGTCCGCACTTACACTTAAGATTCCTCCATTAAGGTCCGTTCCTCCATTATAGGTATTTGTCCCTGCCAAAGTTAGAGTTCCAGGTCCTATTTTGGTCAGTGAGCCCGCTCCTCCTATAATTCCGGAGAGTGTCGTTGTATTTCCTTCCGTATCAACTTGAATCGTTCCCCCTTCTGAATTCAACGTCAGGTTACGAGAACTCGCCATAGTTGCTATTGTTTCAAGACCACCGCCACTGAAGGTAAGAGGGATAGAAGGTGCTCCTAAATTACTGTCTGAGCTTATACTTAAGAGACCTCCATTAAGGGCTGTCCCTCCACTATAAGAATTAATTCCTGCTAATGTCAGGATTCCCGTCCCTACTTTTACAAGCTTTCCTTCTGTCCCTGTAATCGTACCACTGAATGTCGTTGAACCCCCGTTTCCGCTGGTTAATGTATTTGCTCCTAAAAGAACAGTTCCTCCCGTCCCAGAAAGAGAACCAATCGTTTGATCCTGATTTCCTAAGTTATATGTTGTACCGGAAGAAAGTGTTAACCCTGAACTTGGAGAAACGTTCCCCTGGAGCGTTCCGTTGATTACTGTTGTGGGCCCAATATAATTATTATTTCCTGTCAGAACTAGCAGGCCCGCTCCTGTTTTCAAAAATCCTGTGCCCCCTATGTTTCCGGAAAGGGTCGTGGTATTTCCCGCCGTATCAACCTGAAAGGTTCCTCCGCTCCCGTTCAAAGTTATAACGCGAGAACTCGTCAGTGTTGCTGTCGTGTTAAGAATTCCTGCATCGAGTGTGAGGTGACCAGAGGCTTCTCCTAAATTATTGTCTGAGCTTATACTCACCGTTCCTTGGTTAAGAACCGTTCCCCTACTATAGGTATTTGCCCCCATCAAAGTGAGGGTTGCAGCATTTGTTATGACAAGCTCTCCTCCTGTCCCTGTAATCGTACCACTGAAAGCCGTTGAGCTACTGTTTCCACTGGATAACGTATTAGCTCCTAAGGCAACGGTTCCTCCCGTTCCAGCGAGAGAAGCAATTGTTTGGTCTTGACCCCCTAAATTATATATTGTGCCAGGAGAAAGTGTTAACACTGAACTTGGAGAAACGTTTCCTTGGAGAGTTCCTACATTCACCAATGTGGGTCCACTATAGGTATTCTTTCCTGTCAGTATCAGGCTTCCCGTTCCCGTCTTGGTGAGGACTCCACTACCCTTAATGATCCCTGCGAAAGTTCCATTGGTGTTTTGGTTAAAGGTAAGAGCCGCATTATTAATAATATTCCTCGGAAAGCTTATCGTTGTCCCTATTAATGTTCCTTCACTGATCTCTGTATCTCCCGTATAGTTATTTACCCCCGTCAACTCCAAAATTCCTGGACCTGTTTTAGTCAACAAGTCAACTCCTCCTATATTTCCAGAAAGTATCGTGGTTGTATCAGCTGTGCTAACCTGAATCGTTCCTCCCCCTGGATTTAAGGTTATAGGGCGAGAACTACTTAAACCTGCTGTAGTTTCAAGAATAGAGTTATTGGCAAGAGCAAGAGCACCTGAAGAGTCCCCCAGATTTTGATCTGAACTTACACTTAAGATTCCGCCATCAAGGAGTGTCCCCCCACTATAGGTGTTTTGTCCTGCTAAAATAAGGGTTCCAGGGCCTGTTTTCGTCAGCAAGCCACCTCCTCCTAAAATTCCAGAGAGTGTTGTGGTATTTCCTGCTGTATCAACTTGGAATGTTCCTCCTCCAACATTTAAAGTCATATTACGAGAGCTGCTCAATGTTGCCGTTGTTTCAAGAGTAGAGTTATTGGCAAGAGTAAGAGCACCTGAAGAGTCCCCCAGGTTTTGATCTGAACTTACACTTAAGGTTCCTTCATTAAGGAGTGTCCCTCCACCGTAACTATTTGCTCCTGCAAAAGTTAGGGTTCCTGCTCCTGTCTTTATTACCGATCCACTCCCACTAATAACTCCAGCAAAAGTGCCATCGGTATTTTGATTAAACTCAAGGGATGCGTTATTAGCGATGTTCCCAGGTAAACTTGCATTTGTCCCTATCAGTACTCCTCCATTGATAGTTGTCCCTCCACCATAATTATTAACCCCAGTCAAAGTTAGGGTTCCCGTCCCTGTTTTTATGAGAGATCCAGGTCCTGTAATACTCCCCTGAAATGCAACAGTTGAGGTACTGCCATTAATAGTCAACGTTGTATTATTTCCTAAAGCAACGCTTCCCCCTGTTCCAGAAAGTGCGCTAAAGGCTTGTGATTCAGTCAAAGTATAAGTGCCCCCATATACTGTTAGGGGTGTATTTTGGGGAAGTGTTCCTTGCAACATTCCTTCATTAAGAATTGTTCCTTCTCCATAAGTATTATTTCCTGTTAAGATTAAGGCTCCCTCTCCTGTTTTTGACAAAAAGCCAGGACCTGAAATAATTCCGGAAAGGGTTGTTGTATTTCCTGCCGTATCAACCTGAAATATTCCTCCTCCTGGATTTAAGGTTATAGGTCGAACACTGCTTAAAGTTGCGGTTGTTTCAAGACCTGCATTATTGGCAAGAGTAAGAGCCGCTGAAAAACTTCCTAAGTTTTGATCTGCACTTATGCTCAGAATTCCACCGTTTAGAGTAGTGCCTCCATTTTAGGTACTTTGTCCTCCTAAAGTGAGTGTTCCTTGTCCTGTTTTTATGAGAGATCCAGGACCTGCAATGATCCCCTGAAAAGCCGCCGGAGAGGTACTGCCATTAATGGTCAATGCGATATTATTTCCTAAAGAAATGCTCCCCCCTGTTCCAGAGAGAGAACTCAAACTCTGAGAACCATTAGGCGTATAGGTCCCTCCATTGACAACGAGGTCTGTACTTTGAGGAAGGGTTCCTTGAAGCGTTCCACTTTTAATTTTTGTGCCACCCCTATAGCTATTATTCCCTGTCAAGTTGAGAGTTCCCAAACCATTTAAGAGAAGCCCCCAGCTACCTCCTGTACCCCCAGGAACACCTAACTGGTCCGTGATATTATCTGCGTACGTTTGTGTTTGATTTGCTCCTGGAGAAAAAGTCAGGACTCCATTGCCTGCCAAGAAAATTCCACTCCCAAAGGCTTGACCATTCCCTGCCCCTGCTCCCCCTCTCCCCGGTGTAAGGGCACTTCCTGAGAGAGAGCTGCTCCCCTCAATTGTTAGGGTTCCTCCACCTACAACAAAAATACCTCCTCCCATAGCACCACCACCGCCACCAGTATTGCTACCTTTCGTGCCATTACCACCCCCAAAACCGCCATTACTCGAGCTACCACCACCGCCTCCGAACCCCCCCTTACCCGAACCGCCACCTCCGCCGCCAAAACCACCTGCTCCTTTACCTAATCCTCCACCGCCACCACCAAAGCCTCCAATTCCTCCTCCTCTTGAGCCTGCACCACCTCCGCCACCAAAACCTCCATCGCCTCCAGGTCCAGCTTGCTCTGCTCCACTACCGCCTCCACCACCAATACCACCATTGTTTTGATCAGAAGCCGACGATCCTATACTACCGCCCCCTGCCCCAGGTATACTATTTCCCCCGTTCCCCGTTGAATCTCCAGAAGCTCCTCCCGATCCTCCCCCTCCATTTAATCCTCCAGCAGCATTGGGAATAGAACCTGCCTGTTGAAAACCTTGTATCGAAAGAATCTGACCAATCCCTGTTTCTCCAAAACCACCGCCCCCACCAGCACCATTACCTCCCATTCCTCCACCGCCACCAACACTAAACTGTATCTGTCCTCCTGAGCCTCCAAGCCCTCCTCCTCCCAAGCTTGCATCTCCCCCCATTCCACCACCACCACCCAAGCTCCCTAAAGGACCTTCACTTCCAGCACCGCCTGTAGCTTTGTTTTTAACAAAATTAACATTGGTAAGGGAAACAGTAGCATTTTGATTAACAAAAAGGGCTCCTCCAGCCCCAAGGCCACCCCCGCCACCTGAATAACCTCCACCTCCTTGGGCGTTCATGTTTTGGAGAGTAAGGTTACTTAAAATCACCTTTATAGGCTGAGGGGCTTGATTAGGAGATCCCCTGTCATTAAAGGCAGGGTTAGGAAGCCCGCTCAAGAAAAGGCCACGATATTGAGACTGTCCATCAAGAGTTAAGACGCCCCCTCCTTCCCCCTGTACCATATTAACATTACTGAAAATAAGAGGAAGGGAAGATTGAAGGGTGATGGTTCCTGCTGCTTTAACAGAAATCGTACTTGTTTTGCCATTGATCACTCCTCCTGGAGCTCCTGCAACATTTGCTTCTAAAATGGCCTGCCGTAAAGATCCGTGTCCGGAATCAAGCGTGTTCGTTACGCTGATATCAGCATAAGCACAGACAGAAGATAACAGGATGGATACTTTTATGAGAGTAGCTAATTTTTTCATTTTATAGAACTTCCCTGAGTCTTTTATTATTAAGATCAAACTGACGGTGATGTGTTTGAAACCTACCTTCCTTAAACAAGGGCTGCTTATTTATTCACATATCTTCCGACGAAATTTGTCCTCTTATTATTTTATTCACTCTATAAAATTTTAAACAAACATAAAACATCTAATGGCTTCTCGAGTGCAACACAGATGGACATAATGCAGGTGAAGACCGTGTGCCGTATGAGGGAAACCTCACGTACGATGCAACGAGGGGATACTGGAAACGGGAAGAAGAAGAAGGTTACTTGTCAAGCCCCCGAGAGTAGGTCCAAAAGAAATCTCGTAGTGAGGAATGATTGGGCCTGCCCCATTTATAGGACCACGGGCAGTGAGAAAATTCGATTTTTTA
>JAGOSM010000077.1 GCA_018062315.1 Simkaniaceae bacterium
GGCGAACCACCCGCTTAAAATCGGACAAGCTCCCTAGGCAAAAAGAGTCGATTCCTGATGAATTATCTTTCATAAAAATCAATATTAGGGGTTGGAAAATCCTTTGTCAATCTCTTGTCAAAAAGAAAAGAAGGGGGTAAGTTATCTTTCCATGATGACACACCTGTTCCCCCTTTTTATCTCAGTGAGCTTTTTTATATTTCCCCTTTTTGGGGGCAATTTTCCACCTGCAGTGTTATGGCAAGAGGCATTTATAAAAAAAGTGGAGGAGGGACCTGCCCCTTTGTGGATGATGGATCAGATTGACAGGGATTTGAAAGGGATGACATCAGGGCAGTTAGAAAAAACCATGTTGATCGAAAAAGAAAAGGGAAATTGCGGTCTTGTTCTTTATAAAATTAGGGACTCTCAGGTGACAGCAGAAGTCAATGATCCTCATCTTAAGGAAGGGCATAGATACCGAGTGATGACAACGGTTTTTCAGCAGATTGCAGCGCTCGGTCTTTTAAGTGATTGTGATTTTATTGTTTGTCTTGAGGATGCGGTAGATGGGCATCCTGAGCTTCCTGGCCCGATTTTTGCCTTTGCCAAGGATATTGATTCTGCGAATGTGATTTTGATGCCTGATTTTGATACAATTGGAGATAACTCGAAGTGGCTCGTTGAGGCTGGTCGAGGAAATCGGGAGTATCCTTGGAATAAAAAAATAGAGCAAGCGTTTTGGAGAGGGGGAATGACAGGAGGGATATTTACTCAGGAGACGTTTCTCCATTTTCCCCGTTCAAAGGTAATTAAAGAGTCTTTAAAACATCCCCATTTGATTGATGCGCGATTTACTGCAGTGACACAATGTGATTTTCCGTCGAAGGTAAAGAAAAAATTCCCTAAGTATTTTGGTAAGTCTCTTTCTATCAAAGAGCATATCAAATACAAATATCAGCTTTTGATTGATGGAAACTCGTGTGCTTATACAAGGGCTTATTGGCAGCTTTTTGCAAATAGTGTGATTTTAAAGCAAGAGTCGAAAAACATTCAGTGGTACTACGGGGCTCTTCAACCTTATGTACACTATATTCCGGTGAAAGGAGACATGAGTGATGTGGCTTCCAAGGTGAGATGGGCCCTATCTCATGATGCAGAAGTGAGAAAAATAGCGCATAATGCGAATCGGTTTGCGAGTGAAAATTTAAGATTATCCGACATCTATTACTATATTTATTTGTTACTCAATGAGTATGCCGAGAGTTCAGCGGCTTTTTGAAGAGAGGCATCGATATGAGTGAAAATATGTTCTTCTCCTATGAGATGGGAGATCCCAAAACGGTGTAAAGCTGATGCCACCTTAGGCTGGACTCCTGAAAGGAGAAGCGTTGTATGGTGTTTTTGGCATCGGTAGTAGAATTCCCTGAGACCATGCATTCCTGAGGCATCGATGACTGGAATTTTCCGTAAACGGAGGATGAAAACAGCGGGGGGAGGGGAACAATTCGCAAGGATTTGGTTGAGGGTATCTGCAAGGCCAAAGAAAAAGAGGCCTGTGATTTCATATACCTCGACCCCCGGAGGAATCTGTTTTTTTTCAATCGCGTCTGGATCAGACTTAACGTCTTTCATTTCTCCTGCATCGATTAAAGTTAAGGAGTGTACTCCAGAGAGATCTCTTACCCTTTTCATAAAAAGAAAGGCGGCGAGGATCATGCCGATTTCAATCGCAACAATGAGATCCACAAAAATAGTGAGGAAAAACGTGGTTAATAGGACTGCGATGTCTCCTCTGGGGGCGTTAAAAAGGTGGCGGAAATGGTGAATCTCACTCATGTTCCAGGCGACGACAACTAAAACAGAGGCAAGTGCTGCTAGAGGAATTTGGCTGACAAGGGGGGAGAGGAAAAGCATGATGAGGAGAAGGGTGATTGCGTGGATCATTCCTGAGAGAGGGGACTTGGCGCCGCTTTTGATATTCATGGCGGTGCGGGCGATGGCTCCTGTTGAGGGAATGCCTCCAAAGAGGATAGAGGCGATGTTGCCGATTCCTTGAGCGAAAAGTTCTGCGCTTGATTTATGGGAGTGGCCTCCCATTCCATCTGCCACGACAGCAGAAAGAAGAGATTCTATTCCCGCAAGAAAGGCAATGGTGATGGCACTTTGGGTAATAAGGTACCAATCTGTCGTTACAAAATCGAAATGAGGGAAGGTGGGCATGGGGAGGGTGTGGGGAATTTCTCCAAAGCGGCTATAAATCGTATCGACGGGAATTTGAAAGAAATAGCAAATGAGGGTGGTGATGGTAATGGCTGTAATTCCCCAGGGGATTCTTGGGGTAAAATGGCGAATCAAGAGGATGAGAAGAAGGGATAGAGAGGCCACAAGAGTGGTCGGCAGGTGCCATGTGGAGGCGCTTTGGAAGAGAGCGAGACATTTGGGAATAAAATGGGCGGGGAGCGTTGTGATAGAGAGGCCGAAGAAATCTTTAATTTGGGAGATAAAGATCATGACGGCAATCCCAGTTGTAAAGCCGGTGACTAGGGGGTAGGGGATAAATTTAATGAGAGCTCCGAGTTTGGAGAGCCCTGCAAGAAGGAGGATGACTCCTGCTAAGAGAGTAGCGAGGCAGAGATTATTGTATCCTTGTTCTTGGATGATGGTGTAGATGATGATGACAAAAGCGCCTGTTGGGCCGGTAATTTGGAAATGGCTTCCCCCGAAAAGGGAGACGAGAAATCCGGCAATAATGGCAGTGTAGAGCCCTGTGACAGGGGGGACTCCAGAGGCAATAGCAAATGCCATGGCAAGGGGGAGGGCGATAACTCCTACAGTGAGTCCTGCAAAGAGATCAGAGCGAAAGCATTTTGCGGTATAGCCTTGTTTAAAGGCGAGGTAGGAGGTGGGGATAAAATCATGACAAAAAGAGCGGGACCGTTTCATGTATTCATCATATAATTGATTACCCTGTCAGAGACTCCAGCTTCTTTGAGTCTTTGAATTTTGTACGTATTTAGAGTGTAATGACTTCCTGTTTTTTGGATAAGCTCAATGATTTTTTCATCACTTACTCCTGATGCATGGAGAGCGATGATATCGTGGATCGAGAGTTCTTCTCCATTATCGACTCTATTTAGAGTGCGTGGATTTTGCTGTTCGACCCTTTGTCTATCAGCATCATCTAGAGCAGAGCCAACAACAGCCCCTCCGATGACTCCAACAGCTCCCCCGATCAAAGCTCCTTGTCCCCCTCCAACAGCTCCTCCAATAATGGCACCACTACCCCCTCCCACGAGAGCACCTGTCTGTGTTTTAGTTTCACAGCCGTTGAGAAGGAGAAGGGAGAGAGTTCCGTAGAGAAAAGTGAAGTGCATGAGGGGCCTCCTTTTTTCCTTGTGTATAGCAACCGTTTTATTATGTGTACAGGCCATAAACTCGGGCTATAAAAAACCCTTGATAAAAAATTTGCTGATCGTCAATAAAATTTTCTCTTTAATAGAAAAGTTGAGATGGTATGGTATTTTGGTTTCTGTGTTTATGGTCTGTGTGTCTATTTGGGGAGGCAGAGCCCAATTTTGCCCTTTCTACCTTTGGAGGGGAGCCTGAGGGGATTGTAGCGGGGTGTGTTAATCCGATTGCTGGCGAATATTTCATTAAAGCGGACGATCTTGTTGTAACGGGAGCGCGGCCGATTGTTTTGAAACGGATTACTCAAAGTCGAGGAGCCATTAAAGAGCACGGGAGATGGCATTTTGTACCCCATCTCAAGATGACATTTGTCGATGATAAAAGGCTGATTGAGGGGAAGGATGCATCGGGATCTGCTCTTCTTTTTGTGAGACAGGTGAAGAAACAGAAAATCGCCAAGATTTTTGTTAGGGATAAGCTTTCGCATCAATATTTTATAAAACAGTCTTTTTTGAGAAGTGTGACAAATAGCTCACATGGGGAGATTTCTGGGAGAAATCACATTCAGAATTATAAGATTGTGAAGAGGAAGGGGAAGTTCACCCTTTTTCTTGGAGATGGAGGGGAAAGGAAGTACCGCAAGTCGAAGGATAAGAAGCATCGGAAACATTACTATCTTGTGCGAGAGAAGTTTTTGAATGGGGATTATCTCCGTTATTTCTATGACAATCGAGATAATTTGATTCGGATAGAATCAGGTCATATGGGCACAAAGGGGATTTATGCTTGGGTTACTTTTGAGGATTTTGGAACGTATGTTCGGGTAGATACGAGTGATAAGCAGGTCCTTTTTTGCCGTGGTGAGGATTATAAATTTGAGGGGAAGGAAAAGCGATTTTTGTTTAACCGCTTTGTTCACAATCAAAATAAGGAGGGGGCAGAGGAGGTTTCTTATACAACGGATGGGTTAGCACTTCCGTTATCTTACCGCCTTTCCTCAAATCATTTTCATGCGATTGATTATTATCACAAAGGGGGGAACGGGTTAGTGCTGCGCCCTGGATCTATTGATCTTAAGTGGGATAGCATGCAGAGAAAGAGGGTCCTCAGGTTAAAATCTCCTGTGGGAAACACGAGGGATTTACATGTGACCCATGAATTTCTTTATCACAATACGTTGCCTCGGGATTGGGGTGTAACTGATCTTTTGACACCGAATGGTCATTGCCGAGCCTTTCGGTATGAGAAAGCGACACATCGGTTAGGCGAGGTAGAGTTTTGGGATAATTTTTCTGGGGGGTCAAATAATTCACGTGTTCGTTACAGCTGGAATGATCTGGGGTATTTATTAAATAAGGAGATTTTATCCCCTCCAACGAAGAGAGTATCTGCAATTTCTCTTGAGTATGATGATAAGGGGAATGTGACCAAGGAGACGGTGCATGGCGATGTGATAGGAAACGGGGAGGAGAGTGCTAAAGTGACCCGTTACGAATATGGGGATCACTTTCGTGTAAAAAAAATCACCCATCCAAATGGGGTGGTTGAGACATTAAGTTATAGTGGATCAGATCAAATTACTTCGCGGGCAATGTGGCATGGCAAGGAGGTTCTCAAGAAGACATCCTATCGTTATGGAGTGAGAAACC
>JAGOSM010000078.1 GCA_018062315.1 Simkaniaceae bacterium
ATTGTATTTAAATATTATTATAAAGAGAGGTTAATTATGAGTAGTTCTCCGCATCATTTTCATCATTTAAAAGAAAAGAATGTCCGCAAAGCCCAGTCTGAGGAAGTGGTTCTCAAAGATATTAAAGCCCCTAATTCACACACAGTTAAAGAAAACATCACCTCACCTAAAGTTGCTATCCAAAATCGGGGACGAGTAGGGTCAAGACGCACCTCTAAGCGAACAGCTCCAGAGACCGTTACAGTAGACACCGAACCACAACACATTCATAAAGAAGGACTTCACTGGATTCGAACCCTTCGAAAACAAATTACTAATCAGACCCGAAAGCTTTCTAAAAAGCTAATGAGTCACGTGAAGCGTTATAGAAAGAAATGAAGTATCCTGATAGACTGCTATGCAAGGTTGTAGCAGTCTATGAAGTTAGCTCACATTTCAGATCTCCATTTTAGTCGGTTCGGATTAGAGCTTAATGGCCTCATTTCCAAGCGGTTACTTGGAAATTTTAATCTTTTTTTTAGGCGCAAAAATCTTTTTTCTCAACACCAAGCAGAAGAAGCAATTGCCTTTTTTGCCGAAGAAGGGGTTACCCACGTTCTCATCACGGGCGATTTTACCATCACAGGATCTCAGAAAGAATATTTTGAAGCCTGTTTGTTTCTTAAAAAATTAGAAGAACGGGGATGGCCTGTATTTATCCTCCCAGGTAACCATGACCACTATACCCGCTCGGGATGTAAGCAGCGCATTTTTTACCGCTATCTTCATAGCTCCCCTTCCCTTAGAGATCAAAGAGTTGCCTTCCATGACCTAGATGCCACATGGCGTCTTATTCTCCTCGATTGCTCTTTTGCAACAAAATGGACCCTCTCTACAGGGCTTTTTACAGAAGAGATGGAGAAAAATTTGAGAACTCTTCTTGATGAGAGCCTAGACAAAAAAGTGATCCTAGCCAATCACTTCCCTTTCTTCCCCAACGAAGCTCCTCATCGACGTCTTTCTAGGGGAGATGCTCTCTCAACTTTAATCAAAAGCTATACAAATATCTCATTCTATCTTCATGGGCACACCCATAGACCAACACTTGCTGACCTCAGGGAAAATGGCTGGCCTGTAGTGATAGATAGTGGGAGCCTGTCCCACGTTCACCGCGGGGGCTGGAATCTGATCGATTTTTCTCACCCAGAATGGACGGTCTCTCAATTTTTACACGAAAAGGGCACATGGACGAAAAGTGGTATGATCAAGGAGTAAGATTTAAGTGCACCGGATGCGGAAAATGTTGCACAGGTGAACCTGGATATGTATGGTTAACAGAAGAGGATATTAAGGTCATCGCGACCCATCTCAACCTGGATCGGGCCACCTTTATCCGGAAACATACCCGCTCTACGCATGGGAGACTCTCTCTAAATGAACACCCAAAAACTTACGACTGTGAGTTTTTTCGAGACAAAAAATGCCTTATTTACAAGGCGCGCCCCCTACAGTGTCGCACCTTCCCTTTTTGGGGAGAGAATCTTATTTCAAAAAGGGCGTTTCTTGAAGTGGGAGGTCGCTGTGAAGGGATCGATCATAAGGAGGCCCCTTTGATCCAAATTAAAGAAATCGCAAGATGGAAAACCTTAGATCCAGAAACAAAAGCTGAAATTGAGCGGCTCGAACGAGAATCTCCCTCCACCCTATACGAAGCTTTCAGCACCCCTCTGACCTTTGGCACTGCCGGATTAAGAGCCCCTATGGGAGTGGGCACAAGTCGTCTTAATAAATATACCATTCGGATGACGACTCTTGCCCTTGCTCGCGTCATTCAACAGGGTAAAGTGATCATTGGCTATGACAATCGACATCACTCTAGAGAGTTTGCACTAGAGGCAGCCTCCGTCCTTTCGGGGTGTGGCATTAAGGCTATCGTAACAGAATCCCTTCGCCCGACTCCCTTTGTCTCCTTTGCTTGCCGCTATCTTAAATGCGATGCCGCCATCATGATCACTGCCTCCCATAACAGTGCTGAATATAACGGCTATAAAGTTTACTGGTCTGATGGGGCTCAAGTGATCGCACCTCATGATCAAGCGATCATGGATGAAGCAAAGAAAGTGACAGGGCCTCTAGAACCACCCCTTTCTTCAGAGTGGATCTCCTTTACAACACCCGATCTAGATAGGGCTTTTTTAGACTCCATTAAAAAAGACCCCATTCAAACGAACCTCAAATTAATTTATTCCCCTTTTTGCGGTACAGGGATCACTCTTATTCCAGAAGCTTTGAAAGAAGCAGGTCTCTCCTCTATCTCATATGTAGAGGCGCAAAAACAACCCAACGGAGATTTCCCCACCCTATCCAAGCCCAACCCAGAGGAAAAAGGAGCGCTGCAGCTCGGAGTTGCCCAAATGATAGCAGAACAAGGAGATCTCTTTCTCGCCTCAGATCCTGATGCCGACCGCATTGGGTGTGTGGCGATGTATGAAGGCTCTCCCGTCTACTTGACAGGAAACCAGGTAGCGGCCCTTTGTATCGATGAGCTAACCCGGCACCCCCTGCCAAAAAATGGGGCTTTTGCCACCACTATCGTCTCCTCCCCCTTACTTAAAGCGATCTGTGATAAACGAGGGTACCATTTAGAAGAGGTGTTGACGGGATTTAAGTATATTGGAGCTAAAATCACTGAGTGGGAACAGTCAGGGAAATACACCTTTATTTTTGGCGCCGAAGAATCTTGCGGGTATCTCTATGGAACCCATGCGAGAGACAAAGATGCCGTTTCAGCAGCAACCTTAATTGTACGTATTGCTTCTCAGGAAAATCTCGTTAAAAGGCTCCATGCTCTTTATGAAGAATTTGGACTCTTTACCGAAGGACAACGCTCTATTGAATTCCACAGTACAGAAGAGAGCATGGGAAAAATGAGTCGATTTCGAATATCCCCCCCATCAGGGGTGGTAACCACTATCGACTACCTCCATGACGAAACGGGGCTCCCCAAATCTGACGTCCTCTCCTATATATTTACCGACGGTAGCAAGGTGATTATTCGCCCCTCAGGCACTGAACCTAAAATTAAAATCTATGGACTTGCAAGGGGAGACGAAGAAAGGCTTAAAGAACTCTTTCTTCTCTTTTCAATTTGAAAAAGGACAAAAAGAGGTGCAATCGCGATCAAATTCCCGAGTCCAATCATGAAGAGGTAGTTTGCAGAATATCCCATATTCACATGATTTGGAGGAATAAAAGCAACTCCAATGGTTGTCAAACAACCGAGTAATCCCAGAAGAGAAAGGACCCTTGTTCTGCACCCAAGTTTAATCGCTGCACAAAACATCAGAATATACATGATCATATAAAGCTCTGTACTAAGGGCAACAAGAAACCAAAAGAATCCACTGACACTCGGCTGAAACAAGAAGACAAGGCAAAAAAGGGTGACGACAACTCCCTGCCCGAGGAGAAGGGGCGCTGCAACTCCTTGTTGATTTTTTCTCGTAAACAAAGAGGGTAAAAAACCGCACTCTGCAGCATGAAGGAGCCCTTTAGCTGGAGAGATCAACCAGTTGACCATTGTTCCAATAGAACCTATTGTAATACAGAAGGCTAAAAGTGGGGTTAACGCTTCTAGTCCAAAAAACTCAAAAAATCTTCTAAAAACCTGCATGACTCCAGCAACTAACTGAATTTCCTCCTGCGGCACGACCAAGGCAAGGGCAAGGGAGCTGAGTCCCATTGAGAAAAAAATAAATAAAGTGGCAAGGAAAACGGCTCGAGGAAAATTCTTCTTAGGCTCTGCTACCTCAGTAATATGCACCCCAGACAGCTCCATCCCAAGAAAGGAAGCCATAATACCAATTAAAGAAACCCAGTGACCTGGGGCCGATAAAGAAGAAACAGCCTCTTTTACTTCCAGGGAAATTTGTACCTCCCCCCCTTTTAACACCCAAACAACCCCCATACCGATTAAACAAAGCATGGGAATCATGGTTCCTATCACAGCACAGATATTGGTGAGTCTTGATGAAACATAGACCCCTTTTAGATTGATCCAAGTTAATCCCCAAAAAAGAGAGAGAGTACTTAAGACCAGGTAACCTCTATGATCTGCCCAATCAGGGCAAAAGAGATAGGCTGCTGTCCCGGCAATAAAGCATAACATGGTCGGGTACCAAACCATGGTATTAATCCATTGAAGCCAAACTGCAGTCATCCCTAAACGATTTCCAAACGCCTTTCCTACCCAGTGATAAATCCCCCCTTTTTCAGGGAAAGCACTCGAGAGAGCGGCAGATACCAGCGCTGTAGGGATAAGAAAAAACAGGGAGGCAATCACAAAAAAGGGAATCAAAGCACTGCCACATAAGGCAACAGCCGATAGATTCTTGATATTATCTATCGATGAGATGATTAAAAGGGTCAGGGTAAATAGGGAAATTTTTTTCATGCTTGACTACAGTGCTTCCCCACAAAGTTCAATCCCCTCTTCAATAAACCGGATGTTCAAAAGGCCCCCGGGAGTTGTCACAGCGACCTCGTCCTGACCTCGATAAATAGCAGCACAAGCCATGGATCCTGTTCCGCAGGAGCGAGTTAACCTCTGAACTCCCCGCTCATAGGTTTTCACATGAATATGCCCTTCTTTTAAAACATGCCATGCATTGACATTGATTCCGCAAGGGAACAGCTCCTTCTCTGCATTAAGTGTCTTCCCAAGATGAAAAAGGGTCTCATCATCCATCTCTTTTTCGATTGTCAGATGGGGTTCTCCCGTTTCTACATAGCGGTATTCTCCTAATTTTTTCGGATCTGTGATAAATTTTGGATTCACAGCGAAATTTGCCCCGGGAAGGGTAACCGAATATCTATTTACCCCTTGCTTAAGGAGGGGAATCATTCCTAAATGGCTTTTCAAAAAAATCTTTTCGCAATCTGGAAAATGGGAAAATAAGTACGCTGCAACCGCCCGCGCTCCATTTCCACAAAATTCTGCAATTTCCCCATCGAGACCGAGTACAATCATTTGAGCCATGAAAGTCTCTCCTTGATTC
>JAGOSM010000028.1:0-14972 GCA_018062315.1 Simkaniaceae bacterium
GAGAGATGTTTTGACGCCGTCGTCAAGAGCTTCTGTCATGCGAATTGTTTTGGATGTTGTTCCTTCTTTAAAGGCGATGGTATCATCCGTGATGGTGAGAGAGGAGAGGTCTGCTCCTGCAGAGTTCGCTTTAATAGCTTCAAGAAGCTTTGGGAATAGGCTGTTTACCTTTACTGCTTGTTTCAAGCGTGTTGTTTGAGCATCAATCTCTGTTTGGGAAAGGGGGGAGCCGTCCTTGTGTTTGGCGGTGACTTCATAGGTTATTCCGTTATATTCAAAAGTACATAATGCAGGAGTAGAGATTGGGGCTGGAGTTGGTATGCTTGAAGCTGGACTTATCATAATTAACCTTGTTGTTTATATAATTGATTATAAAGAAATATGTAATATGTATCAATAATTGTTTTTTGTTATTGTTTTGCAAATTATTGTTATTTAGATTGTTATGTGAAATAAATCGAATAAAGGCAGTATGCCGAAACAAGAGGGAAATCGGTTACGGTTACGGTTACGGTTACGGTTACGGGCAGGGGCAGGGGCAGGGGCAAAAATTGCTGCAATTGGCAGTAGAAAGAAAAGACTGGGGAGCTCCGAATAAAAACTGCGGCAATTTGCCGCTCATTCCCGTAACCGTAACCGATTCTTTTTCTGAAATCCCGTTTTGCAACTGGGTTCACACTTACATAAAATGCAAAGAATTGATTTAATCAGGGTCTTTTCTTATACTGGACGACATGTATCGTGCATTGGTGATTTTTGGCCCCCCAGGATCCGGTAAGGGCACCATGGGTAAGGTGATTTGTGAGCTCGGAAAGATCTTCCACTTGAGTTCGGGAGACATGTTCAGAGGCATGGACCGGGAAATTCCCCTTGGAAAAGAGATTACCGAGATCCTTAAACAGGGTAAGCTCGTTTCAGATCAGCTTACCATTCAACTCTTAAAATCTTACTTGGAGGCCTCCGAGGTGTTTAAAGGAGGGGACCAGTGGCTCATGCTCGATGGAGTCCCCAGAACTGTTCCTCAGGCTGAGCTTCTTCGCTCATTTGTCGATGTAAAATGGATCATTAATTTGCAAGTGCCTGATAATCAAGTGCTTATAGATAGAATCAAGGGGCGGGCTCAGATCGAGGGGCGCTCGGATGATGTCGATCAGGCTGTTTTGGCTGAACGATTCAGAATTTATGAAACAGAAACGGCTCTTGTTTTGAATCAGTATCCACAAGATAAGATCTTGAATATCAATGCAAATCAGCCACCGCTGGTTGTGTTAAGTAATATCTTGACTAAATTAATTAAGATTATGTACTGAGTTTTTTATTTTATTTAGTGTTATAATTTAAGTATTATGACTAATAAAGTTGAAAACTGCTTAGATTTTAAAGAAATTCTTCCTGAGTCTCTTTATCTATCAGGAGACATGTCAGGGGTTGCGAGGGGGTTTGCGGGAGCAAGTCGCCATCCTGCTTTGCAGAATGCTTTTTTAGCTCCTTTAGGATTTACTTCCATTGCTGCCGTTTTCTCAGGTATTGCTGCCTCCAATAAAGGAAAGGAGATTGCTTTAACTGCTGAAAGATGTACCGATGTCACGACGATGAGAATGGGACAGGTACAACGGGTCAGGGGATGGACTGAGATGCTCTGTGGAGTCTCCTTTATCCCTCTTCGATTGAGTCAGTCGGTGAAAAAGCTCAATCTCAAAATGGTTTACTTCAAGCCTCTCTATTTTTTGGGAATGACCCTTGTTTTACTTCTTTATATTCTTTTAATCATACCCATTGTGTATAGAATTTGTTTGTTCAATAATATCAGGAAGCAGGTTGCTAAGATGACCCCTAAGGAGCAGCTTGCACACTATCAAGATCAGCTTAAGGGACCTAAAGAGGTTAAGTTTGAGCAAATTTGTAGAGAGGTGGAAAAGATCCCTGAAGCTTCTTTGAAGGAAAGGAATGACAAACTTCTCAAAAGTCATCCGATGGCCAGTCAGGTGAAAACCTATTTTCTTGAGCATATTTATCTTGGATTTAACTTTCCCTCCAAGATAGAGCAAAGAGTATCCATGGTACTTGAGGAATATGATAAACAGGTGACTGCTGGGAAAAATGAGCAGGCTCTTAGGGTAATGAAATTTTCTCATGCGGTTGGACCGGATGCTGTAAAGTTGATTGTAGAAAGTCAGAAGGGTAAGGCTGTTGATGTTCAGAAGACAATCAAGAAAATCAACTACGCTAAAGGACTTTACGTCGGGATGCTCGCTTTGGGGGTGATCACTGCTGTCATAGGTATTGGCATTTTTGCTTATTCGATGGACATGGGAGGTCTTGCCTCTATTCAAAACTACGGTCTTATGGTTGTCTCGGGACTCTTTTTAATCTGTGATACGTACGGATTTATTCAGGATCTCAAGCATTTGGAGCTTAAAAAAGAAAAGGCGATCACCCTTGCTTTGACTGCGCTTCTTTTTACTGGAGCTTTGATGGCTTATCTTCATCATGGGCATGCTACGTCAGTGAGTAATGCCATCTTTTATAGTGTGCTTGCCGGCTGGGCTGCCCAAATGGTTGTATTATTTAGTGTAGCTCTATATAAAAGGATGCAAGAAAAGTCACAGAAAGCTCTTCATGCTGCCTCTTAATGAGATATACATTACCGATTTCCTCTCCCACCTCTCTTCCGAAAGGGGTCTTTCTCAGCATACCATTGAAGCGTATCATAGGGATTTAGTGCAGCTTGCTTCTTTTGCTAAAAGAGAATTTAAGGAATTGCAAGAGGCTGATATTGTCTCTTTTCTCCGTTCGATTCAACACAAAGCGAGTGCTAGCATCTGCCGCACGTTGATTGCGATTAAGGTATTTTATCGCTTTTTAAAAAGAGAAGGGATTTGTCAGGATATCACAGCTCTCATTGAGGGACCTCGCCTTTCCCAGCTCCTCCCTGAAGTGATGGGTGAGTCTGAGGTTGAAGCGTTACTTAAAGCCCCGCCTAGGGACTCTGCCATAGGAGCTCGCGATGCGGCAATTTTAATGCTCCTTTATGCATCTGGCATTCGGGTCTCTGAGCTCTGCGCTTTGAATATCAATGATGTAGGAGAAGGGTGGGTTCGGGTGATGGGAAAGGGAAGGAAAGAGCGGGTTGTTCCCATTGCTGAGGTGGCGCTGGAGTCAGTTGATTTTTATTTGTCTAGGTACCGAAAAGAAGGGGATCCCCTTTTTGTTTCTAAATCGGGACAGCGAATTGATCGGCTGGCGGTCTGGCGACGCATTAAGTTTTATGGGAAGGTGGCTGGGATTACAAAAACCATTTCTCCCCACACCCTACGCCACTCTTTTGCAACACATCTTCTCGATCACGGAGCCGATCTGAGGCTCATTCAGGATATGCTCGGACATGCAGACATCAAAACCACAGATCGGTACACCCACCTCTCTAATCGCCATATGAAAGAGGCTTTTGAGGCGTTCCATCCACGCCCTTAAAGTTGTCATGGAGGAGGCGGTGAATCTGCCCTACAAGATAGAAGGGAATGGAAAGTAAGGTGTATTCTTCAGCATCTTTTACTTTGACTAGGGTTTGAGAGGGGAGATCAGAGTTCACTCGAACTGCAAGAGATAAGTGCTTAAGTGTCATAAAAAGATGAAGGGATTTTAAACTCCCTGCACTTCCCGCTTTCACTTCCAGGGAAATGACTCGATTGCCGTGGGAAATAATATAGTCCATTTCAGCTGAGGATCCCTTTTCTTCCCGATGCCAGTAATAGAGAGAGGGCTCTATATAAGGAGGTTCAGTTGTGCGTAGACACTGTCCAACCACTTGCTCTGCAAGCCCTCCCTTATTAATAAAAATCAATTCTTCAGTTTCATAAAGCTCATTTAGGGATAATCCCAGGGTAGCGGAAGCAAGTCCTACATCGAGAAAGATCATTTTTAAATGTTTTTCTTGAACCTCTGCCCCAAGGGGAACTCCGTTTGAAGCACATCCCAATACCTTGTGGCAGATCCTCGCTTTGCAAATTAAATCTAGGGATTGCTTAATGGTGGGAGTTTGAAGTGCAGTATCTACTCTGCTATAGATGAATTTTTGCCCGAGACACCGAGGGATGGACATCATGACGATATCCAGTTTTTTTGTTGTCATTCGGCTTCCGTATTTTGCAAAGTCATCTCGGTATGTCGCTATGACATCGTGATGCACCTGATTCACAGCAGTCAAAGAGCGATTCTCCTTCCAGTTAGCAACAGCAGCTGGCATTCCTCCTACGATCAAATATTCCTTAAAGGAGGTCATGGATTCCTTGTGGAGGGTTTCTGGGATTGCTCCTGTTATTTGATAGGTGGATAGATAGGTGAAAAGAGATTCTTTGCCTGTAGCAAGTAAAAACTCTTCGAATGAAAGAGGTTCTAAATACATATAATTAATACGCCCTACAGGCATACTAAAAGTATGTTCTGATAGTGCAAATTCTAAAAGAGATCCTGCAGCGATCACAGGTAAATCAGGCAGATCTTCTGCAAACCAACGCAGTTTAGCAATGAGCTCGGGGGTTGTTTGGATCTCATCAAGGAAGAGAAGGCTGGTTTTGGGGTCTATAGAGAGATTAAATGCAGCTCCTAAATGAAGGAGAATTTGGCGCGGGTCATTAGAATGAAAAAGGGAGGAGAGGTCGGGTCTTTTTTCTAAATTAATTTCAATGAGCTGTTTCTTTTGCTGCTCGGCTAAATGGCGCACTAGCCACGTTTTTCCCACTTGTCTCGCCCCACGAATCACGAGGGGTTTACGGGAAGTGGAATGGATCCAGTCTGTAAGGAAGGCTAATCGAGTTCGTTTCATGATATCAGTATATCATAAATTCCTTTAAAATCAAGAAAAGAGCCGTCTCTTTTTGGTGTCTGCTTATGAAAAGAGACGGCTGTTTTTGTAAGCTTCTAAGTGCTAGGTTGTTAATAGAATTTATTCATATTCTACAAAACATGCCCACTTGAGTTAAATGGGTATGTTTTGTAGAATAAGGTCATGGGAAAGCTAAAGTATATAGGGCAGTTAGAGCCTTTCTATAAAGCGCCCTTCTTTACCATTGAAGAAGCGGCAAAAAAGGGAGTTCCTAGGCATGCTCTAGTCTATTTGGAAAAAAGAGGGGACCTGGAAAAGATTTACCCTGGGGCATATCGCTTCCTGGAATACGAACCGGAGGTTGAGTTTCAATGGGAAAATTTAGGTCTCATCGCGTCTAGTGTTCCCCAAAGCGTTATTTGTTTAATTTCTGGTCTCGTCTTTTACGGATTGACTGATCAGGTGATGAGAGAGATTTGGCTTGCCGTTCCTCATCAATCTCATCCTCCTAAACGTCCCAACACTAGAATAGTCAGAATGCGAAATACTGAGCTTGGGAAGACTGCTATTGCTCTAGGGGAATACCATGTGCAGATTTTTGATAGAGAACGTTGCGTAGTTGATGCATTTCGTTATCTCAGCAAAGAGATCGCCATCAAAGCGTTGCAAAGATATTTCCAAGGCAAAGCAGCGAAACCAGACCTAAAAAAATTGGGTGCCTATGCAAAAAAATTACGAGTAAACATAACTCCTTATATTTTATCCTGTACGACATGACATCAGACGCAGAAAAATCATTTAAAGCAAAACTTCGTGCCATTGCCAAAGAGAAAAATCGAGATCCCGCAGATCTGTGGCAAAGTCTTACATTAGAGCGCTTTTTAGTGCGGCTTGCGAAATCAGAGTATTCAAAGCATTTTGTTCTGAAGGGAGGCATCCTTCTCTCAAAATATATTGAAATTGGCAGAGAAACAACCGATCTTGACTTCCTAGCCCAAAAAAGCAGTAATGAAGTAGGCAAGCTGAAGATCATTTTTGAAAAAATTGCCACCTCCGATCTTCAAGATGGATTTTCTTTTCGTGAGGTCAAAGTGAATGAGTTGGCTCACCCACATATGGGCTACCCTGGCGTGGAGGTGTCTATGATGGCATATTTTGGAAAAACGAGATTTAAAGTGGCCATCGATATTGGATTTGGAGATATCGTCGATCCAGTCAAATATGAGATTCCCCTCACGAGCTCTTCCAAGGGGGATCTTTTCGAGCACAGCATCAGCCTTTCCTGTTATCCAAAAGAATTCATCCTGGCAGAGAAGTTGGAGACAATTATCTGTCGAGGCTCATTTAATAGCCGCATGAAAGACTTTCACGATCTCTACTCTATGATCACCTCGCCTCATTTTTCTTCCTTTCACAATCTAGAGGAGATCATTCGTTTGGTATTTGAGCACCGGGAAACCAAGCTGGCATTACCCATTTGCTTTACAGAAGAAGAGCTCTCTCGAGTGCAAAATTTTTGGAATGAGTATCTCAGAAGTTTTCGCCAAGAACTCCTATCTGTTCTTCCCCGAAATATTGTTGACGTCATTTCTAAAATTAACGATTGGCTTCATTCCCATATGAGTCAATAATTCGTTATTTTCTTTGCGCCTCTCCGTCTCCGCGTTAAATTCATTCTCTTAGGTTGTTGGGTGTTTGTTTTGAAGGGCTGTCAGGAGGAGCTCTTTCACAACATCGGGGGAAGCCGCTCCCTGGGTCCGTTTCATAATCTGCCCTACAAGGAAATTAAAGGCTCTATCTTTCCCTGCATGATAGTCGATAATCGACTGGGGGTTTTCGGTAAGCACAGCTTCAATGAGAGGAGTGATTGCCGAGGTGTCTGATAGAGGAGTATAATCGGGATTGGCTCTAATGATTAAAGAGGGGGCCTCTTTTGTCTTCAGCATGTCATCTGCCACTTTTTTCGCAATTTTCCCTGTAATCGCTTTACTTTCGATGAGGTTTACAAGTTCTGCGATGTGTTCTAGGGGAGGGAGGATGTGCTCTGTTTCTTTAATGCGGCCTACAAATTCCACTGTGAGCCAGTTGGAAAGCTGCTGCGCGTGCGGAGTAAATTTCAGCCCTTCTTCAAAAAGATCTGATAGAGTTTTGTCCGAGATGAGTAGCTCGGCGCTTTGCATTGAGAGGTGAAGTTCTTCCAGGTACCGCTTAAACCGGGCAGCAGGGAGCTCTGGAAGGGAACGGCGAATCTCTTCGATCCATTCTCTAGATAAAATCAGAGGAGGAAGGTCAGGATCGGGGAAGTAGAGGTAATCGGCGGCCTGTTCCTTCGTCCTCATTTCGATTGTTTTTTGTCCCTCTACATCAAATCGGTAGGTGGCACTTTTTACTACTCCGCCTGCTTCATAGAGCTGAATTTGCCGTTTTGTTTCGGCTTCGATCGCTTGCTCCATGAACATGAAGGAGTTGAGGTTTTTAATTTCTGTTTTTGTTCGGAGTTCCGTAGAACCTTCGGGACGCACAGAGATGTTCACATCAAACCGCATGCCCCCTTCTTCCATATTACAGTCTGCAGCCCCGAGATATTGCATAATGGCTCTGATGGCAGTTGCATACAGAGTGGCCTCTTTTCCAGAACGGATACATGGGTCCGATACAATTTCTAAAAGGGGAACCCCCGCTCTATTATAATCTACCCCAGAAAAATGGGTGAAGTGGCGCAGCATCCCCGCATCATCTTCAAGGTGAGCGTGATGAATGGTGAACGTTTTGCCTCCCGCCTCAACATGTCCTCCCTTGACAATGGGATGTTCAAATTGGGTGATTTGAAAGTTGCGGGGAGAGTCGGGATAAAAATAGGACTTACGGTCAAATTGAGAGAAAAGGGGCACTTCTGCTTGAATGGAGAGGCCAAACATTACTGCTTTTTTGACAGCTTCTCTATTGAGAACCGGAAGAGCTCCCGGTTGGCCTGTGTCCACAATCCCAATATGGGTATTGGGTTCAGCACCGTAACTATTTGGAGTTCCCGAAAACAGTTTTGTTCTTGTTTTCAGCTGAGCGTGGATTTCTAGCCCAATGACGGTTTCCCATTTGTGTTTCATGTGCGCTCCTTTTCAAATTGATGGGCAAACTGAAGAACTTTAGCGTCGTCAAGTTGTTTTCCAATCAGCTGGATCCCTACAGGGAGGTGGTTCACAAAGCCCGCCGGGATCGAAATGGCGGGAAGTCCGGCCAGATTAGCTGCAATGGTATAAAGGTCTTGCAAATACATTTCTAGAGGATCTTTAATCGCCCCTAGTTTGAAAGCGGGGGTAGGAGAGGTTGGCATGGCGATGATGTCACATTTTGTAAATGCTTGCTTGAATTCTTCAATCACAAGGGTTCGTACTTTCTGTGCTTTTCTGTAATAAGCATCTTGTGCTCCTGCAGAGAGGACATAAGCCCCAAGAAGAATGCGCTGCTTGACTTCGGGGCCAAATCCCTCTTCCCTTGAAAGGCTGAGGGTTTCAGAAAGGGTTTTTGCGTGAGGAGAGCGGCGCCCATACCTTACTCCATCAAAACGGGCAAGATTCGTCGAGGCTTCTGCAGTAGAAAGGATGTAATAGACAGGAATAGAGTACTTCAATGTTTTAAGGTCAATTTCAATGACCTTGACTCCGAGACTTTCAAAAGTTTTGATCGCGTCGTTAAAGCTCGCTTCATCATACTTTTGCATAAATTTATAGGGGATCCCAAGGGTTTTCCCTCGAAGGTTTTTTTGAATTTCCTCAAGGTAAAGGTCGGGAATGGCTTGCAAAGAGGTAGAGTCGCGAGAGCAGGGGTGTCCTAGCGTCTCCATAATGTAGGCAATGTCTTCTGCTGAATTAGCAAAAGGGCCAATTTGATCAAAAGAAGAACCAAAAGCGACAAGGCCATAGCGGGAAACTCTTCCGTAAGTCGGTTTAAAGCCATAAGTACCTGTAAATGACGCAGGCTGTCTGATCGATCCCCCTGTGTCTGATCCGAGCGCTAAAGGTGCCATTCGAGCGGCTACAGCTGCAGCAGATCCACCTGAAGAGCCCCCAGGTGTATACTCAGGATTGATAGGGTTGCGTGTTTTTTTAAAGGCTGAGTTTTCCGTTGAAGAACCCATGGCAAATTCGTCGAGATTCGTTTTTCCAAGAATAATCGCCCCTGCTTTTTCGAGACGTTCAATGACGGTCGCGCTAAAAGGAGCTCTATAATTTTCAAGAAAACGGGAGGCGCAAGTGGTGAGCTCTCCAGCCACGTGGATGTTATCTTTGATGGCGATAGGGACTCCTGCCAAGGGGCCCCAAGACCCTTCTTTTGCATCGAGTGCTTTGGCTTGATTTAGTGCTCTCTCTTCATATGTAGCGAGAAAAGCCCCAATTTGGGGATCCATTTCCCGGATCCTTTGCAAAAAATGGGTTGCAATTTCAGTCGCTCGGTATTGCTTTTTAGTAAAAGCTTGGTGCAGTTGTCTCGCTGTATAATTATGCATTGGCTTCCTTGAGAACGGGAGGAACGCGAACCATCCCGCCGGTATGAGGGGCTCCTTGTAAGAAGAGGTCGCGACTTAAACTCTCTTCTTCTACATCTTCTCGGAAAACAGTTTGAAGTTCTGGGATCACATGGGTGCAGATGGGGACTTCCTCTGTATCGACAACAGATAGAAGTTCAACGTGGTCAAGAATTTTTCGAAGGTTTTGTGAAAGGGTGTCAATTTCTTCTTGAGAAAGACTTAAACAACATAACTCACCGAGTTTAACTAGATCACTTTGATCAAAGTCGGTCATTATACAACTCCTTAAATATGAGGGTATTCTACTGAATTAAAGGGAAAGAGTCTAGTCAAAGTTTAAAAAACAGTAGTGACAAATAAAGAAATTTCTTTAAAAATCAAAGAAAAGACGTCTATCTGGAGGTAATGTCTATGAAAGCGCTAAGCGGTTTATCGATGGTTTTAATGGTTATTGGGGCAATTAACTGGGGCCTTTGGGGCTTTTTTCAGTTTGATTTTGTCGCGTGGCTTTGTGGCGGTAATACAATGATGCTTGCAAGAATCATTTATGCTGTTATTGGACTCGCAGGACTTTGGGGACTCAGTTTCCTCGGGTGCTGCAAGTCAAAATCTTCTTGCTGCAAGTAAGGGTTCTTTAAAAAAGTGCCGGGAAGTTTTCTTTCTGGCCTTTTTTTTTTCTCACTGGTACACTTTTTTGGTATGTCTCAAGGAAAAGTCTCATCCTCCTTTTCTAATGGTTTAGCCATGTTTTCGATGTTTTTCGGTGCGGGGAACATCACTTTTCCCCTTGCTATTGGGCTTGCTGTTCAAGGGGGGCTTCCTTATGCTCTATGTGGGTTGATTATCACAGCTGTCATGATGCCTTTTGCAGGCCTTATGGCGATTACCCTTTTTAATGGCGACTATGAACCCTTCTTTCAGAGAATGGGGAAAATTCCCGGGTTTATGACCATTGTGATCCTCCTTTTATTAATAGGTCCCTTTGGAGGAATCCCTCGCTGCATTACGATCACCTATTCGACGATGAAAGTGTACTTTCCGAGCTTTTCGCTTGTCCCTTTTAGTCTATTGGCTTGTCTTCTTCTTTATGTAATGTGTCTTAAACGGACAAAGATTCTTTCTATTATCGGGAATGTATTATCTCCTGTGCTCCTTGTGTTCCTTATGGCCATTGTCATCAAGGGGTTATTCTTTACTGAGTGGCGCCCTCTTGAAGCGGGACATACCCCTCATCCTTTTTGGTACGGACTCGTGCAGGGATATAATACGATGGATCTCTTGGCGGCGTTTTTCTTTTCTTCTTTAGTTTGCACTCGGCTGAAAAGGGAAAAATCAAAATCCCTTGTAGCTCCTGTTCTTAAGGCCTCTTGTATTGGAGGGGGGCTCTTATCCCTCATCTATATCGGATTTAGTTATGTCGCAGCCCGTCATTCTGTAGAGCTTTCGGATGTGCCAATGGAGCAACTTCTTGGAACTCTAGGACATATCGTCCTTGGTCCATATGCCGGTTTTTTTGTATGTATGTCGATTTCATTGACCTGTTTAACAACAGCCTTGGCCCTGACGGTCATTTGTGCTGAATTTATTCGGGATAAACTTTTGCATGAAAAAGTGAGATTTCAAGAGGCGTTGATAGGGGTTCTCCTCATTTCTTTGCTCGTTTGTACTCTCGAATTTCATGGAATCGTCCATCTTTTAATGCCTGTCTTAACTGTAATTTACCCTGCATTGCTCGTTTTAAGCCTCTCTAACATGATGTATAAACTGTATTCCTTTCAAAGGGTAAAATTGCCAGTTTATTTATGTATTAGTTTCTCTTTATTTGTTTTATTATTAAAAACACTTTGATAATTTAATATTCTCCACATTAAGATAAAACAAAGTGGAGGAATTAATATGAAAGATCTCGGCATGAGTCCGTGGTTATCAATTTGGGTTAAGCCAAGAAAGACAATAAGGGCGATCCTTTCTGAGAATCCCAATTATCACCTTGGAATTCTGTCAGCGATCTATGGCCTCCACTACTTATTTTATTCAAGTCAGTTTTTGAGTCTTGCGATTGTGGCACCTGCCTGGTTGATTACGGTAGTTTCTTTGGTTTTTGCTCTGCCTGTGGGGTATATCGTCTTTAATCTAACGAGTTTTTTTATTTTTCTCTTAGGAAAGCTTCTGGGAGGAAATGGGTGTTTTAAACACATTCGAAGTGCATTTGCTTGGTGTGCAGTACCTTACGCCATAAGCCTCATCCTGTGGTTTATTGTCATTGGATTTTTTGGAGATCCGGTATTTATGCTGGCTTTTCCTGGAACCACACCTGCACACCATCTTTTATTATTTCAAGTATGTCTACTTTTACAGATGGGGATTGGACTCTGGGCCCTTGTCCTTTTAGTCAATGCCCTAGCGGAGGTTCAGAGATATTCCGTTTGGATGAGTCTTTTGAACCTTATTATGGCTTCCATCATCATGGGGCTGATTTTTTACGGCGTAGGTTTCGCCATTGAACGTTTATAGGGGGAAAGTTTCATGAAAAACCGAGCATTGGCCTTAGTAGGTTCAATCTTATTGTGTGGGAGTCCAATTAGTGGATTAACAGAGTTACCTGCAGTCGAACAGGTAGCGGATATTACGTGGCAAACATTCCACTCAGTGCCCGGAAAATGTAGTGTAGCTTTTCCTAATCAGCCTGAGCATGTTCATCAGTTACTTCCGATGACTGAAGAGGGGTATGATTTAGCTTATGATGTATATGTGTCACCACATCAGAATAAAGCGGTATATATGGTGTTAATTGCACAATACCCTCCTTTTGTGGATCACAATTATTCAGAGCAAAGTTTAGAGAGCTTTTTGAATGGTATTTTATCCCAAAACCCTAATAACCGTTTAATTTTTGCTGATTTAACGGATCATCAGGGTCATAAAGCTCTCGATTTTTTCATTCAGACCAAGGGCGTTTACTTCAAAGGAAGGGCGATCATGGCGAAAAACAACCTTTACCTTGTTGCAATGGAGTGCGAAACGCACAATTATACCGAGAAGGAGTTTAATTACTTCATCGGTTCATTTAAGATCCATACGCAATAGAGTTCCTTAGAAAATCAATTTAGCTTGGGCTCCTCCAAAAGGGGCCCAGTTAAATTTATAGTACTGAGAATGCCGTGGGTGTGATTGATTTTTCACTTCGATCCATCCTCCAAAAGCGGGACCTCCGTAGATGGCAAATTCGAAATGTCTTGAACGGTAATAGACTCCAATATCGGCTCCATTTCCATGTAAGGTAAACGCTTGATTATTGTCTGCTTTCATAAAAGAGCGGTACCACCCTCCGAAGCTGCGGTAGGAGGCTGCAATGTCCCATTTGGGGGATAGGAAGAAATGGAGGGAAAAGTCGAGGGGGAAGACCATGTTGGCGAAGATGTTTTTTGCAAGGCGCCAGTCAAAGCCTAAAATGGGGAAGAAGTAACATTTGTAGTTATTTCCCTGTCCTGTAAATCCGACGTGAAATCCCCAATCATCAGAGTAATTGTATCTTCCCCATAACGTTCCAACTCCAAAGGTGCTGGAATGGTCGAGTTGCATGTGAGCGCCGCCCATCAAGACGTAGCGCCAATTTTCAATTGCTGTTGTCACATAGGCTGCAGAAAAGATGGCTGTATGGAAGTGTTGTTCATTAAAGCGGGGGTTTTGTTTCCAATTGAGGTTCATTTGACTATATCCCACTTCAAAAGAGAGGGCATGTTCTTTACCGAAGTAGAAATTGTAAAAAGCGGCAAGGGCAGCTTCGCTGTAGTTGAGGTGTCCTGGGACGCCATGTTTCATGGAAGCTTGTCCCATAGGAGAAAAATAACCTTCTAGGACGATCGGGGACTGTTCTTTGATAAAGCGGTAGTCGCTTCCTAGGGTATAGTCGATTCCAAAGAGGGAGCTTGTTGCGAAAAGAAGGGCTGTAATGATCTGTTTGCCTCCAAGCATGCGGAGGAGCTCTTTGGGGCGGTTTTGTGTTGAGAGTTTGGTAATGTGTGCGATGGTACGGCCTCCTTTTTCTTCTTTATGAACTTTTAGGTGATGATCTGCCTCGCAGGCCACTTGAGGAAAGTGGGTAATGGCAATGATTTGTCTCTCTTTGCCGAGGGCCTTGAGTTTTTCTCCAAATAGAGCGGCTGTTTCTCCCCCTATATTTGCATCAATTTCATCAAAAATCAGGGTGGGAACTTCTTCTTTTAGAAGAAGTTTTAGAATGAAGAGGAGTCTAGAAAGTTCTCCTCCACTTGTTTTATCTTTAAGGGGGACTTTTTTTTCGCCTCGATTTGCGGCGAGATAAAATTGGTGATTTTCGATCGAGAAAGTAGCTCCTGGCATGTTGAGGGAGGAAAGTTCTTGGGTAACTGCTTCGGAAAGGAGGAGGGCGGTGGATTTGCGTTGATGTTCTAGAGTAGTTTCTAGTGCGTCGATCTCTTTTTGTATTTGGGTGTGTTTATTGCTAAGGAGGGATATTTTTTCTTCTTTTTCCTCTAAGTCTTTCATCTCCTGTTGCAGCCTTTCTAAAATAAGAAGGAGCTGGGGGCCATATTTTTTCTGCATACGGTGAAGAAGGGAGAGCCTTTCTTCGAGTTTTTGGTATTCTTTTTCATCGAATTCCGTTTCGTCGAGGGTGCGGGCGATGAGGTAGGAGACTTCATTGAGGGAAAGAATGGCTTGTTCAAGCTGCTCTGCCCCTTGAGGGAGAGCGAGCCGTTTTAAAGTGTGGCTCAGTTGACCCAGTGTTTGCATGAGGTGATCGGGGAGGGCTGATTCAATTTGGCGCAGTTCAAGGAGCCGCTTTTCTTGCTCTTGAAGTTTCTTGAGCTGTGATTCAAGAGTCTCTTCTTCCCCTTTATAGAGGTGGAGGTTTTCTAGTTCGTTGATTTGATAGGATAAAAAGGGAAGGGAGTGCTCGGCATGTTTTAGATCAGAGAGGTTTCCTTCGATCAGGAGTCTTTCTTTTTTCTTTTCTTGAAGGGGTTTTAGATCGTGCCGTCCATAAGTATCGAGAATTTTAAGTTGTTCTACAGGATCTCGTAATTTGTTTTGAGCATTTTGCCCAACAAGCTCAAAGAGATGTTCCCCAATCTTATGCACCATGGAGAGAGATACCATGTGTCCATTGATAAAAGACCGATTTTTTCCTTCCCTTACAATTTCTCGCTTAATAAAGAGATAGTCGCTCACTTCAATGCCCATTTCTTCCAAAAGAGGAGAAAGATGAGGTGCATCAAAGACTGCCTCAATCACCGCCTTATCTGATCCATCGCGAATGAGATAAGGATCTCCTTTTTGTCCGAGGGTCAGACTGATGGCCTGAATTAAGATGGTTTTGCCTGCTCCCGTCTCCCCAGATAGGATGTTGAGCCCTTTTTCAAACTCGATCGTAGCTTCATCTATAAGGCCCATTTGCTGAATGAATAATCTCTCAAGCATGGGTTTGGAGTATAGACGATGAACTGAGACAGTTCAAGAGTTATGCTGCAACAATTTAAAAAAAATAAATGTTAAAAATTTTTCTTGCCTGCATAATAGGCTAACGTTTTTTGGACAAACAAAAAAACGGAAGAAAGAACGATAAGAACGATAAGAACGATA
>JAGOSM010000028.1:15072-19617 GCA_018062315.1 Simkaniaceae bacterium
AAGAACGATAAGAACGATAAGAACGATAGGAAGGATGGAAGAAGAAAAAATACTGCCCTATTCGGAATTGACTGGAAATATACTTGCTTGCTGCTTCGAAGTGATGAAAGAACTAGGCCCTGGTTTTTTAGAAAAAGTGTATAGAAATGCTCTTATGATTACTCTGCAACAAAAAGGACTGCAAATTCAACTAGAACAACCTTTTACAGTGACTTTTCGAGGACAAATTATTGGTCGCTATTATGCAGATTTGATTGTTAATCAGACAGTGATTGTTGAGCTTAAATGTTGTGATGGCTTGGCTCGAGAGCATCAAGCACAATTGTTTAACTACCTGAAAATATCTAGTCTCCCAGTTGGCTTATTGGTGAATTTTCGCTACAGGAAACTAGAATGGAAAAGGTTGCAAAGCAATCAAGAACATTTTGATATAGAAACGTCTCTTCAGGAACTACCCCTACTTTAATCTCTCTACTTTATCGTTCTTATCGTTGGGCGTGCTGTGAGTAAAAAGATTTCAGGTCAGGACTGATCAAGTTCGAGGGTGGTCTTAAAGTGGAGCTTCGCAACTTCTTTGAGCTCTTCCCTAGAATGCTTTAGAATAAAGCGACGCCCTGCATCGATCACTTGCCGAGCTGCCCCTTTCGGCAGAGGAGTGTTAAATGCCTTCTCAAGGCGGTCGATCCCCTCAACAAAGGCGGCTCTTGCAAGGATAGAGGCCGCTGCCACAACCGGATCTGCTTCCCCTCGGACCCTTTGGGTAAGGTTAGGAGAGATCCCTTTTTTCTTAAGAGCTGAAAGAACGACCGATTCATGAGCAAATTGGTCAATAATCACTCGGTTACACCCTGTTTTCTCCATCAGTTCTTCAATGGCAGTCGCATGTCCCCAGGCAAGAAGGTGGTTCAGATTTTTAAATCGGCTGTAGAGTTCATTATACTTACTTGGAAAAATCGAAACTGCCGCATGAGGAAATTTACGCAGTTCCCTCGCAAGTTTTAAGATCATGGGGTCGCCCAGTTGCTTTGAATCTTTAATGCCAAGACGGGTGAGTTCTTTCAGAGTCGGCTCATCTGCATAGAAAGCAGCAACACACAAAGGACCAAAAAAATCCCCTTTACCCGCCTCGTCAACCCCAATTCGACTTTCCATATCAAGAGAAAGCTCGGGATGGGAAAAAACAAGCGAACCTAAAATCTCAGGTTCAAGATAAAATCGAATGAACTCATCTTTGTCTTTTCCTTGGACAACCAGCTTGCCTGACATGTAGAGGGTGATCGATACCCCTGTTTTTTTTCCCTGCAGCAGGGTGTAGGGGGGAGTCGTCAGTTCAAAGCCTTGAGAGGTTAAATCCTCTTTCAACTTGCCCGATAAATTGACATCAATTTCAGTTACAAAGCCTGCCATCTTCTCCAGAGTGTAGCAGAAGAGGGAAAAGGTTGGAAGAATATTGTCGATTGATTAGTATAATACTTTATACAAGGGGAAATATATGGCAGGTTCTGAAGATATGAAAAAAGTGGGTGAGATTTTTAGGGCTCGCCGCAACGAACTCAATATGTCGATTAAAGAAGCGGAGAATGCCACTTCTATACGCGCTAACCACCTAGAAGCTATTGAACAGGGACGCTCAGATGAGCATCTTTCTTCCATCTACGTCAATGGATTTATCAAGCAGTATGCCAATCACCTTGGTTTGGATGTGGCCAAACTTAAAGTGGAATTTCCCCATGCATTTAAGGTTCATCCAGAAAAACACGAGTTTGATTATGGAATTGGAACTCTTGAAATGAGAGGAAGTATCAATGGAGGGGTAAAATGGTTCCCCAATTTAGCTTGGGCCGGGATTTCGGTCGTCGTTTTAGTCATGGCTTACTATTTTGCTAAATATGTGGGTGTGATTTAAACTCTCTTTCCATTGACAACGATTTAAAAAAAGGATAGCTTTGGCGCATGGACAAGGTTTTTGGTGATTTTACCCTTATTAAGCCGCTTGGAAAGGGAACGTTAGGAAGTGTTTTTTTAGCTGAGCACCGTTTTATTAAAAAGACGTTTGTGTTGAAGATCCTCGCTGAAGAGCTCAGTCAGGATTCCGCTTTCATTAAACGGTTTGAATTAGAGGTGGGAGCGCTAGCTGCTCTAGACCATCCCAATATTGTGAAAACTCACAATGTTTCTTTTACAGATGGGCAGTATTACCTTGTCACCGATTGCATTAAAAATGTGAGAGATGAGCCGACAAACCTCGCTCAGCATTTGAAGAAAAACCTCTCTGAAACAGAGATCTATGAGATCTTAAGTCAGGTAGCTTCAGCTCTTGACTATGCTCACAAACAGAAAATTGGAACCTACCTCCTTGCACATCGATCTCTTAAGCTAAATAACATTCTCGTTGGTAGGGATCGATTCTATATTTCTGATTTTGGCCTTGCTAAACTTGTTGGAGAGGGGGCAATTTTAACTCGAATGTACCGCTATCTTGCCGATGCGCTGAGTGTCGATATTTCTAAAGATGGCTATTTTCTTGGGCATTACGATCCCAAAGAGCTTTCTAAGCTCCATATTTCGTTTATGCAACATTATGCGTTTCTTTCTCCCGAGCAGAGGATTTTTCGAGAAAACTCGGTGGGAGTGCAGGCAGATATGTACGCCTTTGGAGTGTTGGCTTATTTTCTCCTTATGAGAGCCTATCCAGAAGGGTCTTTCCCTCTCCCTTCCAAAGGACGCCCTGAGTTTAAATTCCAATGGGATGAAATTATCGTCAACTGCCTTAATCCTTCTCCTGCAAAAAGGCCTTCTTCTTTAATGCAATTGATGGAAGACATTCGACATGCACAGGCAGAGCCCCAAGAGGTCCGTTATCAAGCTCCGCCGCCTCCTCCTGTGTCTCCCTTAGTTTCTCCTTACCGAACACAACAGGCCCCTGCCGCTGCCGCTGTCAAGACAGAGGTGGTTCAGCAGCATATGATTGAAAAAGTCAGTTCGATGGTACGCTTTGCTCAACCAAAACCGATCATTAGACCGGCAGAAATAGAAAGACCTTCGTATGATCCAGATCCTGCAGCTGCTTTCAAAATTGAAACTGCAGTCACCAAGTTTAAACCTCAAGAAGAACCTGTCCCTTATTTAGAGCCCATTCAGGCAGAAATGATCCTCATTCCGGGTGGAAAGTATTTCCGAGGAAGTGAGGAAGGGGCTCGAGATGAAAGGCCTCGCCACCCGATTATTTTAAGTGATTTTGCCATCGATATACACCCTGTGACGAATGAAGCTTTTCTCCGTTTCCTTGAAGTCATGGGAGGGGAAAAAGATTCCAATAATCACGATATCATTAAGTTGCAGGATTGTCGGATTAAACGGATTAATGGAAGGCTTTGCATTGAATCAGGTTATGCTAAGCACCCTGTGATTGCAGTGACCTGGTATGGTGCGGTGGCTTATGCAAAATGGGCAGGAAAGCGACTTCCCAGAGAGGCTGAGTATGAAGTAGCATGCCGAGGGGGGTTAATTGACTCAACTTATCCTACTGGCGGGCAAATTGATAATACTCAGGCCAATTTCTTCAATTCCGATACAACACCTGTCATGAGCTATCCACCCAATGGATATGGCCTTTACGACATGGTGGGGAACGTATATCAGTGGTGCCAGGATTGGTATAACTACGATTATTATGAAGTTTCCACTCAGGAGCCTCATGATCCCATGGGTCCTATGCAGGGAGTATATCGGGTTCTCCGAGGAGGATGTTGGAAGAGTTTAGAGGAAGATCTTCGTTGTGCTCATCGACATCGCAATAATCCGGCCACTGCCAATCGAACCTATGGATTTAGGTGTGCAACTGACGTTGCTCATTAATCAATCTTTCTGGTCCGTAACCGTAACCGATACAAGAAAATTTAAAATCGGTTACGGTTACGCATACGGTTACGGTTACGGATGAGACAAACAAAAGCTTATTCTATATCGGCAATTTCTTTGATTCTGATGGGAGAAAAAATTTGAAACCTGGGTTAATATTGTCCCTTTCGATAGCAAAGAACTGATCCTCTTCATTATTTTCCTGGATCACTCGGGCCGAATTTGTCACAGAGGTTTGATTGACGGCTTCTTCAATGAGATCCTCAGGAAGGTTTTCATCGAGGCAGCTTTTTAACAAAGCTCTGAGGTAAGGCCCTAGCATATGGGAGAGAGCATTGGATGATGGAGTGAGGATGATGGGTGCCTCTTCTGTATTAATCGGTGTCATGTGGGGACTCTCCTTTACAATTCTGAGCGATCCATTGATCTGCGAGAGAGTCGGACTCGGAAGTGTAACCGGAATCAGAATCTGAATCTGAAGCCTTATCTTCCATCTCTGTAAGGATTCTTTTAGCATCTTGAATCAATGTGCGAAGTTCTTTTGCTGTTTGAGTAAACTTCTGTTCGTTTTGTGTCGCATCTTCAACTTGAGAAACGGTTCTTGACGATAAGGATCCTTTTGAAGTGCTACCTATCCACATGCCAAGAGCAACACCGGCTAAAATTGCAGCCGAAATAGTGGGG
>JAGOSM010000079.1 GCA_018062315.1 Simkaniaceae bacterium
AGGTGGTTAGAAGAAGAGGAGGTGATAAGTTGTTCATAGTTCTTGAGTATCCTTCGGGTATGGAGGATTTTATGAAAACTGTTTTCTAATATCAGCAAAAGTTCTTTGTTTCTACATTTCGCAATGGTTGGGATGATATTATCAAAAATTATTCCAGGAATAATAGGGATCTGTGGCGCCGCATCTTTTACGAAAGTAAAAAGATTCTGACGTATTTTTGCATTTTCAATATTACTCAAGTTTTCGAGGTAGTCCCATTTTTCCTCATCAATCTCGCTGAAATAGGGTTTTATACCAGTCAGTATTTCTTTTTCACATAACCCAGTTTCTGATTCGGGATGAGCGAATTCTAGAAATTCCATCAGTGTGATAAACTGGGTGGGTTCTAGGTAATTCGAGATGTAGTCTAGCTGTATTGTTGCTGTTTGACTCACTACGGCGAGAGGGAGGATATGTTCAAATACATAAGGGGGGGTAGGAAGGCCCGCTTCATGGAAGCAACTAAGTAAACGCATGCCGGACGTAAGGATTTTTTCGTAGATTTTCTTATTTGGCTCTCTTTTCCATTTGTCTGTGAATTCTAAAAAGGCTGGGTTTTCTTTCGCAAAAAAATCAATAAAAATATCTGGATCTACCCAGGGGGGCATATGTCGGATCCATGACGCGGCAATTTTTAACTGCTCATCATAGGGGCGGTCGCCTCTAGAAAACATCTCAAAAGCTCGAAAAAGAGCTTTGCCCCAAACTAAGGGCATAAAACGTGTGCGGGAATTTACATTAAAGGCGCGGTTTAGCTCATACAAGGAGGAACCCCAGGTATCGATCTTAGCTTCTGCCTGATTCAGTAGTTTATCGATGATTTCAAAAAAACATGATTCGGGGCATATAAGGTTCCCTCTGCTGTTAAGTAAGAAGTGAATTCTATAGAGTTCTTTTGAATTTCGTACGGCTTCTATTATCAATGTATTCTTTCTTTTTTCGTCTAGAGGAAATTGATCTATAGTAGCAAAAAATATACTCTCATTCTTAGAGAGAAGAGTTTTTGCTACTTGGTAAACTAGCTCTGGATCAGTAATGTTTATCGACTGAAGTATGCTGGCTTGCTTTCCAAGGGGGATATCTTCGATGATTTTTATGAGGGTAAGAGAGCCGCTATTTTCAAAAAAAGAAAGATAATGGAGAAGTTTTGGATCGGAATAATCTCGAGTGGTGAATCTTCGTGGTAGCTTTTTACAGAATGCGAAAAATGCCTCTTTGATATCATGGGATAGAGGTAGAAGGAGCTTCTTAAATGTTTCTGCATCGGATTCTTGTGCTATTCGAAGAAAGAGCATGCTGAAAAGATTGGAAGATAATAGCTCTGCGTTATTAAGGGCCTGTGCCTTTACTAGCTTGACCACCGTAGGGCTACCAAGTTCAAGGTCGCCTTCTAATTTTTCATGGATATAATCAAAGATAGACTGCTCTTCAACAAATAGATCGCCGGCCCATAGATAATGGGTTGGCTGTATAGAGCTTGTGTATTCAATATCGAAAGATTCACAATAGATGTTTTGCAAAAAAGGCTCTACTCTTAGGTCTAGTCTTCGAAAATAGAATGCAACATCAGGAGATTGGGATATGACAGCATGTTTGAGAGCTAACACTCCGTGAGGATCGTGGAGGGGGGAAGTCCCAGAATGGAGAATTTCATCGACCAATGAACCTATTTTTAGATTAAGTTGTGCTTTGAGCTCTTTTTTTGGTTCATATAGATTAGAAGGATTCCAGAGGGAGTTTAGTCGGTCGGGGGAATTGTCTTTTATTACTTGTAAAGCAAGGCTAGAAATCCTTTCCTGCAGGGGAAATGTTGAATCAGAGTGAGCCTGGCGAAGTATTCGACTAATGATAGGTAATTCGCTGTTTTGAATCATAATAATTTATTTTATCTTTTTGTAATAATTAATATTCTATCATAAAACAAGTTAACATTACATGTTTATTGTTAGTTCTTGTGTGGAAAAAACGAAGCGAGTTATAAAGTAAATATTTTTTTATACCCAAACAACCTCAAAAATCGGAATTTTAAGAAGTCAGAACAAGAGATTTGAGCCAGGCGCAGCCGTTGCCGAAGCAGCTCAACTTGAATAAGTTGAGCGATGGAGGCGGGTCTCAAAGCTCGCAGCTTCTGGCGCACTTAAAAATCGATTTTTGAGGTTGTTTGGGTATATATTACTAAAGTAAGATAGGACCAGGCGAGGACTTGACCTTCTGATAGGGAATGTGATAAGACAAGAGAATGGAGATTTTTGTAGGAGCGAGAGATTCCCGTCTCTCGCGTGCTCAGGTTAAAGAGATTGAAGAAGAGTTGAAAAAACAGGGACAGGTTATTCATTTCAAACCCGTTTGGATAGAAACCCCAGGCGATAGGGATTTGACTACTTCCCTCACTTCCCTAGATAAGACCGATTTTTTTACGAAAGATATTGATCATAGACAATTAAGGGGAGAAATTCGAGTAGCCATTCACTCTGCAAAAGACCTGCCTGATCCCTTGCCAAAGGGACTCCGACTGGTAGCCCTCACAGAAGGGCTTGATAGCAGCGATGTCCTTGTTTTAAGAAAAGGGGATAAGGTTGAAGGGCTGCCTCCTGGTGCAAAGATTGGAACCTCTTCCCTTCGCAGAATAGAATCGCTAAAGGAACTCAGAAGTGATCTTCTCCCAGTAGACATTCGAGGAACCATAGATCAACGTCTTTTACAACTCATCACGCGTCAGGTGGATGGGGTCATTCTTGCGAAAGCGGCACTCATTCGATTGAATTTTACTGGGCTCAATACAGTGCCTTTAAATGGACCTACAGCTGCCTATCAAGGAAGGCTTGCAGTGATTGCACGCGAAGATGATGCAGATATGAGTCTTCTTTTTTCCCTTATTCATACCACATGAAACAAATTTTATATTTAGGGACTAATCCCGCTCATTATCCAGAAACGGTTGTCCACTTCCCGTTGATCGAAATTAAACCAAGGCCCCTTCTGCAACATCAGATGGATGATTGGCCCCTTTTTACTCACGTCCTCCTCTCAAGCCAAAATGCCATCCCTTTAATCCCGGGAAGTTTAGAGGGAAAGGTGGTGATTGCTGTAGGCAAGGTGACAGCGGAAAATTTAAGTGGAGCTATCGTTGCCCCTTTCGCTCAACAAGAAGGGATGATTGCCGCGCTGCGTCTCATGAATCTCGATCATGCGTATGTCGCTTGTATAGGCTCCTCAGGGGCACGGGGAGCTCTTCTCGACTTTTTACAAAGAAGGAATGTCAGACATCAGCTCATCATTCTTTATGATGTTGTAGAAAAAGAAGGAGAACTTCCTGATCTTAAGACGTTTGATGAGATTGTGTTCACAAGCCCCTCCACTGTCGATGCCTTTTTTAAAAGGGGCAAGGTAACAACTCAAAAAGTGAAAGCGATTGGAAATGTGACAAAAGAGAGGTTGCGCACTCTAATGAGTTGAGGTATGATTCAGCTGGATTACTTCAACGAGGAATAAAATGGCTGAAAAATATAAATTGCCTGATCTAGGATACGATTTTAATGCACTTGCTCCTGTCATCTCAGGAGAAATTATGGAACTCCACTACACGAAACACCACCAGGGATACGTCACCAAATTAAATGAAGCTCTAGAGCAGTATGAGGCAGCTGATGTCGAAGGGAAAATGAAATCCTTACAAGCTCTTAAATTCAACGGGGGCGGCCATATCAATCATTCGATTTTCTGGACCAATTTAGCTCCTGTTAGTAAGGGAGGAGGAGAGCCTCCTGCCGGTGCCCTTAAACAGGCCATTGAAGAAACCTGGGGATCGCTTGAAGGTTTTATTGAAAAATTTAATACAATGACAGTTGGAATTCAAGGATCTGGATGGGGCTGGCTAGGACTCAACTCAGCAACAAAAAAACTTTGTATGCACACCTGCCCTAATCAAGACCCCCTTTGCTCAATTGGCCTAATCCCCCTTCTCGGAGTAGATGTGTGGGAACACGCCTATTACCTCCAGTATAAGAGTGCAAGACTCGACTATCTAAAAAATATTTGGAAGGTAATTGATTGGAAAAATGTGGCAAGCCGTTATAATAGTGCTAAATAAACTGAGTGTAAAATGGGTTTTTTAGGATTATTTTCTAGGCATAAACCTAAAATTAAAATTTCATCCTCCAAAAAGGATGGTTTTAGTGGGTGGATGAAATGTACCGTCTGTCAAGAGATGGTACACGCTAATCAATTAGAGTCTAATTGGCATTGTTGCCCAAAATGTGATCACCATTACCGTATCAATGTCGATGATCGGATTAAATTGCTCTGTGATGAGGGGTCGTTTAAGGCGGAATGGGAAGACTTAGAGTCAACAGACCCTCTCCAATTTATCGATACCGAAAAATATGCAGAACGTCTTATCCGCGCCCAAAAGAAAAGTGGCCGTAGAGATGGTGTTGTGGTAGGGCTTGCCACTATGGATTCTATTAAAGTTGCGATAGGAGTGCTCGATTTTAGTTTCATGGGAGGCTCCATGGGATCTGTTGTGGGTGAAAAACTCACTCGATTGATAGAGCTTGCGATTCATGAAAGAGTCCCTGTGGTAATTGTTTCAGCTTCTGGAGGAGCTCGGATGCAAGAATCGACTCTATCGCTCATGCAAATGGCAAAAACCTCAGGAGCACTTGCAAAACTGGGAGAAGAGGGACTGCCTTATATCTCTGTACTCACCAACCCCACTACAGGGGGCGTTACTGCTTCATTTGCTTCTTTAGGGGATATCATTATAGCGGAGCCCGAT
>JAGOSM010000029.1 GCA_018062315.1 Simkaniaceae bacterium
CCAAAACTCAAGCTATCTATTTACAGGGATGGATAGCCTCTCAGCTTGGATGGACTTTTCAAAAGCAAGATGAAGGGAATGTCTTCTATTATAAAGAATGCACCATCTACCTCCATCCGAGCTCGATGAAATCTTTAACGGCCGGTCGGGTGATCTCTATTCAAATCGAAACGGCTGAAGAGGAAACTTTTCTTCTCACTCGCCATCTTGAAAATCCCCGCCATGTCTCCATTGAAATCTCCACAAAAGAAACCTGCGCCATCCCTTCTCACACCCTATTTGATATCGACGAAGTAGGACAATCTACCGTACATGAAGTGATCCACCGGGGAACAAGCCGCCATTACATGAATCTTCTTTCTACCCTATCTACGATCCAAGGTACGCTATGACCCCCCATATCCACCTTGTCGTCCCAGGAGATAAACATACCACCCTTCAGTTTGCGGTCGAACACTGGATCCACTCAGCACAAACAGCCATTGAAGAACATGGCGCTTTTTATGTCGCTCTTTCGGGAGGATCTACCCCAAAAGCGATTTATGAAGCCCTATCAAAGAGAACTGACCTCGACTGGAGTAAAGTCTATTTATTTTGGAGCGATGAACGAAGTGTACCTCCAACTGATCCAGAGAGTAACTACCACATGGCTATGGAAGCAGGACTCAAAACACTCCCCATCCTCCACATCTTCCGAATGGATCCCGGAGCCCCCCCAGAAAATTATGAAATAACCATTCGAAGAATGCTTGGAAACCACCCCTTTGATCTCATTATGCTGGGAATGGGACCCGATGGACATACAGCCTCCCTTTTCCCAGACACAGAAGCCCTTAAAGAAGAAAAAAAATGGGTTGTCAAAAATCACGTCCCTCAAAAACACACTGATCGAATCACGATGACTTTCCCCTGCCTTAACCGGGCTAAGCAAACCGTCTTTTATGTGATCGGTCCAGATAAAAAAGAAAAACTCACCGAAATTTTAAGTGGAACAACCCACTACCCTGCCTCTTTGGTAGGAACCCCCACTCACCCCGCTTTGTGGATTGCCGACAAAGAGGCTGCCCCTTCATGATCACCTTAGGTATTGAATCCACCTGTGATGAAACAGCAGCAGCTCTCATTGACCAAAATGAGACCATTCTCTCTAACGTGATTTTTTCTCAAAGCGCCTACCATGAACAGTTTGGTGGGGTTTTCCCCGAGATGGCCTCAAGACTCCATATTGAGCAAATGATCCCCACGATTGAAGCCGCATTGCAAGGGAAAAAACCAGACCTCATTGCAGTTGCCAATAGGCCGGGCCTTTTAGGGGGGCTCCTTATGGGGATTGTCACCGCAGAAGCTCTCTCTTATGCCTGGAATATTCCTCACATCGGCGTCGATCATGTAGAAGCACACCTCTACAGCAGTATGATGGAAGCCCCCCGCCTCTTCCCCTCACTCGGACTCATTCTTTCAGGAGGGCACACTGTACTTGTCAAAATCACCTCAATTAATGAATACCAAGTGCTTGGCAAAACAGTCGATGATGCCATAGGGGAAAGTTTTGATAAGGTTGCTGCGATGTTAGGACTCCAATATCCCGGAGGTCCCCTCATCGAAAAACTCGCTGTTGAAGGAGATCCTTTTAGGTATCCCTTTAAAGGAGGCTCTGTGAAAGGTTCACCTCTCAACTTTTCTTTTAGCGGTCTTAAAACGAATGTGCTTTATACCATCCAAGGGCAAAAAGGGGAAAAAATCCCCCCTTCTCTTCAAGAAAAAAAAGATATTGCCGCCTCATTTCAAAGAGCTGCCATCGACGATGTCTACGATAAAGCCCTCCTTGCAGCCTCCCAATTTGACTGCCAGGCCATCTATCTCGGAGGAGGAGTTACCTGCAACTCTGCTTTAAAAAATAAATTTAAAAATAGCCCTTATCCCTCCTTCTTTCCGAGACAAGGGCTCGAGTGCGATAACGCTGCAATGATCGCTGGTCTAGGGATGCATCTCTTTTTTAAGGGGGGAGCACATGAGATCCTTGAAGCTTATCCTCGAATGCTATAGAATCTTAGGATAAATAATTTTGGAGTCAAACCATGGCAAAAAAAGGGCCTCGAGAAAACATTAAGCTGAAAAGCACCGAAAGTGATACCTGCTACTGGAGTCGAAAAAACAAGCGAAACACCCCAGAGCGTCTTGAACTTACCAAGTATGATAAAAAGCTGCGTAAGCATGTAGTTTTTAAAGAATCTAAGTAAGTGGATATGCGTTGTACGAATTTAAACTTGCCTGCAAGTATTTAATTCCAAGAAAAAAGCAGCTATCAATGTCTTTGATTGCCATCTTATCGGTGGCCGTCATCTCCCTCGTTGTGACGCTGCTTCTTCTTTTCCATTCAGTCAATGAAGGCATTCAAACAGGATGGAAAAAAAAGTTAACAGCTCTCCGTGCTCCCATTCAGATTACCCCAAAAGATGCCTATTACCATACCAAATACTATGAAATTGACCGGTATGCCTCTGCCTCTGATTTTTCTTTAAAAACACTTGGAGAAAAACTCCTCTCTACAGGAAATCCTTACAACCCCGAAGTGGATGAAGAGCTCCCCTCTCGACTTCTCTCTATCGAAACCAACGAAAGGGATCTTGTTAAAGAACTCTACCAGACTATCAAGCGGACTGACTGGGTCATTGAAGACTATGAAAGCTCTGCAGTCGTTTTACAACTTCATCTCGATAATGGAGGGCATCGCTCTAACTTAACCCAGGCCCTTTATCTAACGACCTTTGGAGAAAAAAATGAAAAGCTCTTTTCTCTTATCGAAAAACCAAGACCTCAAGACGCCCCTTTCCTCCCTTTTAAACAAGAAGGGCTCCTCCACCTCCCTCAGAATGGGATCCTTCTCCCCAAACATTTTCAAGAAAGTGGGGCGAAAGTCGGAGATCTCGGCCACATCATTTACGGAGCAGCCACTTTTTCAAGTGTTCAAGAAATGCGCTACGAAGTCAAAATCTGCGGCTTTTACGATGCTGGGGTCTTATCTGTCGGCCCTAAGTGCGCCTACGTTCCCAAAGAAATCGTAAGACACATCAACTCTTCAGGTCAAGCCCTTCCCATCGACAGAAGACTTACGAATGGATTTCATATTTATTTTAATGATTTTAATAAAACACCTCTCTTTGCTGAAGAACTCAATGCCGCTTTAGAAGAAAATCACTTAAGTGAATATTTTGAAGTCATCCCTTATTACGAATACGATTTTGCTAAAGATCTTTTTACTCAATTCAAGAGTGATAGTAATTTATTTAATTTGGTTGGCATTATTATTCTCATTGTAGCCTGTTGCAATATCATTTCTCTTCTCACTCTCCTCGTCAACGACAAAAAAAAAGAAATTGGCATCTTGCAAGCCATGGGGGCTACACCGAGTTCCATCGCGTTAATTTTTAGTTTTTGCGGCATTTTTATTGGTCTTTTTAGTGTTTGTATCGGCACTTTTTTAGCCTTTCTCATCCTTTCTAATCTAGACACCCTTGTCCAGCTGATGAGCAGGATGCAAGGGTATGATCTTTTTAATGCTGCGTTTTACGGTGACAGCCTCCCCACTCATTTTTCAGGTCAAGCCCTCCTTTTCACCTTACTCACCACCCCTATTCTCTCCCTCCTCGCAGGGCTCGTCCCTGCGCTGAAAGCAGCTCGGATGAATCCATGTGAAATTTTGAGGTCTGAATGATTATCGAAGCGAGAGGCTTAAAAAAATGGTACGGATCTATCCAGATTCTCGACAATATAGACCTCAACATCAAAAAGGGAAGCACAACAGCCATTGTGGGCCCTTCAGGGAGTGGGAAAAGTACACTTCTCAATATCTTAGGCACTCTTGAAACGGCTGATGAAGGGTCTCTTCTCCTTTTTGGATCACCCGTCACACCACAAGAAATCCCCCGCTTGCGCAACCACCGGATTGGATTTGTGTTTCAATCATTTAATCTCCTAGAGGACTTCTCTACTCAAGAAAATGTGGAAATCCCCGCATGGATTGATAGGCGCCAGGTGGATGGCGTTGAATTGCTCAAATGGGTCGGATTGGAAAGCAAAAAAGACATACCTGTCAAATGGCTCTCTGGAGGAGAAAAACAACGGGTTACTATTGCAAGGGCCCTCTGCAACAACCCAGATCTCATTTTAGCTGATGAACCTTCAGGGAACCTCGACAGAGAAAATGCAGCCAATATTCATACTCTCCTCCTCAATACTGCAAAACAACTTGGAAAATCGGTCATCGTCGTCACCCACAATAGAGAGCTCGCAGAACAATGTGATGTCGTTTTAACACTCAAACAAGGAAAACTGTGGACATCTTTATCATAGGGACTGGGTACGTTGGACTTGTGACAGGGGTTTGTTTTGCTGAAATGGGGCACCATGTAACCTGTTTAGATATCGATGCAAAAAAAATCGAACGTCTAAAAGAAGGACATGTTCCCATCTATGAACCTGGTCTCAGCGAACTCCTGCAGCGCAATCTTGCTGAAGGAAGGCTCAAGTTTACAGAGGAATATGGAGCTGCAGACGTTTACTTTATTTGCGTTTCCACTCCTTCAGCACCAGATGGATCTGCCGACCTCTCCTATTTCAAAGAGGCAGCTAAGTCGATTGCAAGGCAACTTGTTGGATATGCCGTCATTGTCAATAAGTCCACTGTCCCGGTAGGCACTGCAGATCTTGTTCATGAGATCGTATCCTCTCATACAGACCATCCCTTCGATATTGTTTCTAATCCCGAATTTTTAAAGGAAGGGGCAGCCATTAATGACTGCATGAAACCTGATCGAATCATTATTGGATCAAATAGTGATCGAGCGATCAAAACAATGAAATCGCTCTATGCCGCCTTTACCCATAATCACGACCGGATGATTGTCATGGATCCTAAATCAGCTGAACTAACGAAATATGCAGCGAATGCCATGCTTGCGACTCGCATTTCTTTTATGAATGAAATGGCGCTCCTTTGTGAATCTGTAGGAGCCAATGTCAATCAAGTGAGAATTGGTATTGGATCTGATAAACGGATTGGATTTGATTTTCTTTATCCAGGGGCTGGATACGGAGGATCTTGTTTCAGGAAGGATTTAAGAGCTCTTTTACATACAGCACATGAACACCACTGCACGCTGAACATTGTAGAGTCGACAGAAAAAGTGAATGAAGCGCAAAAACTCTTAATTTATCGAAAACTCCACCACTATTTTGGAGATCTCAAAGGCAAAATCATTGGGATTTGGGGCCTTTCTTTTAAACCCGACACCGATGATATTCGAGAATCGGCATCCATCGCCCTTATCCAAGCGTTGATTCAAGCGGGCTGCACCGTCAAATGCTATGATCCTGTTGCCATCAACAATGCCAAAAAGGTGATTCCTGAAGCCCATTTTGCGAAAAATGAACTCGATGCTGCTCACCAAGCAGATGCCCTTGTCCTGATTACAGAATGGAAGCAATTTAGGTATGTTGACCTTGGCCAAATTTTTGAGGCCATGGAAGGTTCTGCTTTTTTTGATGGGCGTAACCAGTATGCTCCCGAAGAAATGGAGCGGCTCGGCTTTAAGTACTTCCCTATTGGGCAAAAAAGATGAAAGAACAGATTGAAGAAAGATTAAAAGAGCTGATTACCTCCTACATATCCCCCCTTTCTCCTTTAAAAGAAGGGGTTGAATACATCCTCCTTTCCAAAGGGAAAAGAATAAGACCTCTCATCACCCTGCTTCTTACAGAAAATCACCCCTTAGCTCTTGATGTCGCTTGTGCTATTGAGCTTCTTCACACCTCCTCCCTCATCCATGATGACCTGCCCTGTATGGATGATGATGATTACCGAAGAGGCCTCCTAACTTTACATAAAAAATATGATGAGGCCCATGCCCTATTGACAGGAGACCTCCTGATGACATGGCCCTACGAAATCATTTCTTCTATTCAAGGACTCCGCGATGCTCAAAAATATAGACTGTGTCTTGTTCTAGCTAAACGGTTTAGAGAAGTCATTGAAGGACAAAAGCTCGACCTCACACAAGACAATGAGGGGTGGAAGGGAATAGAACTTATGCACGAAAAAAAAACAGCAGCCCTCTTTATGGCAGCTTTTGAAGCAGCTGCGATCATCAATGAACATCCCCTCGAAGACTACTCTCGAGAAGGAAGGCGGTTTGGGTTGGCATTTCAATGTTACGATGACCTTCTAGATCAAGGACCTGCCCTTACTTATTTTAGTGAAAAGGATTTAAAAGAGCATATAGAGCATCTTCTCTCTCCTGTGTTCTGTAAATTTCCTCATCTAGATTCTCTTTATCCCTTCTTCCAGGAGCCGCTCCATGTCTAATCAAAAAACTGTTCTCATTACGGGGGGAGCCGGTTTTATTGGAAGTCATGTTGCCAAAGCCCTTTTTAAAGAAGGTTACACCCCTGTTGTTTATGATAACTTGCAGCACGGACATGCTGAATTTGTCAAATGGGGCCCTCTTGTCCAAGGAGACCTCAACGATCCCCTAAAGCTGATGGCCACACTTCAAACCTATGCCCCAATAGGGGTGATTCACATGGCAGCCCTTACCGATTTAAGGGTTTCTATGCAAGATCCGGCATCTTACTACAGGGTGAATCTAGCGGGTTCTCTGACCCTTTTAGAAGCAATGGAAAAATGTGGAATCCGCTTTTGTATTTTTTCAAGTACTGCTGCCATTTTTGGGATTCCCGAAAAAATGCCCATCGATGAGACTTCTACAGAAAATCCTATCAGTCCCTATGGACGCTCCAAATGGATGGTAGAACAGATCTTAAAAGACTTTGAAATGGCCTACGGACTCCGCTTTGCCTCTCTTCGCTATTTTAATGCAGCGGGGGCCGATCCAGATGGAGAGCTTGGAGAAAATCACTCTCCCCCCTCTCACCTCATCCCTATCGTTATCGATAAAGTCCTTTCAAAAAAAGAGCCCCTTTCTGTTTTTGGAACCGATCATCCCACAAAAGATGGTTCTGCAGTAAGGGATTACATCCATGTGTCTGATCTAGCTGATGCTCATGTCAAAGCTCTTCAATATATCATCTCCAATGACACATCTCTTTTCCTTAATCTAGGCTCAGGAAACGGCCATAGTGTCTTTGAAGTGATTCAAGAAGTAGAAACAGTTGCCCAGCTACCTGTCCCCCTTTCCCTTCAAAAAGCGAAAGCTGGAGATCCCCACATCCTCATTTGTAATAATACACAGGCGAAAGAAATCCTTAACTGGACCCCTCAATATTCCTCCCTTGCACAAATGGTACAAACCTCTTTTGCCTGGCAACAAAAGCAATGCTAGACTTTATCTTTGCCCTTGTGGCTCTCCGTTATTTCCCTTCCCTTTTAGTCTTTGCCCCCTTGCTTGTCAAAAATTACTTCTCTAAAGACTTGATCAGCTCCCTCTATATGGCTCTTTTTACTGGAGCAATTATGGATCTCTTTTCTACAGAGTCCACTTTTGGAATGACCTCTTTAAATTATGTGATCGTCACTTTATTAATTCACCGCTTAAAATGGCATATTAACCCTCACAAACTTTATTCTATCCCTATTTACACTCTGATTTTCTCTCTTATTTCTACCTTTTTTTCCTTACTCCAGGTGAGTCGCGAATTTTTTCTTCCCTGCCTTTTGGATGCAGCCTATGCTTTTATCTGGTTTTCTTGTCCCCCCTTCATTTATGATCAGTTTCAAAAACAGATGGGTAAAATATCTCCATGGTTGAAATCCCTGAAATTTTAATTGCACGCCTTACTAATGTGGCTATTTTAGCTGCACAACACGCAGGTTCCATCCTTAGGCGTGGGTTTGGATCCTCTTTTCTCATTGAGAGTAAATCGCATCGGCATGATCTCGTCACTGCTTATGATAGAGAAGTCGAACTTGCTATCATCGCTTTTATTAAAGAAACATTTCCCGATCATACTTTTTTAGGAGAGGAGGGGGGAAATTCTGGGGATGATTGCACAAAAATCAAGTGGATTATTGACCCTTTGGATGGGACTGTGAATTTTGCGCATCAAATCCCGATGTTTGCAGTATCGATTGCCGCGACTTTTGGAGAAGAGGTTCTTGCTGGGGTTGTTTATCACCCTCTTCTAGAAGAAATGTTTATTGCAGAAAAGGGAGGAGGAGCTTTTCTGAATGGAAAACGTTTAAAAGTTACCTCCACACCGCTTATTGAAGAAGCGATGATAGCCACCGGATTTCCCTATAACATCAAAGAAAACCCCCTCCATTGCATCCAACTTTTTGAACACCTGGCCCTCCTAGGAACTCCTCTCAGACGAATGGGTTCTGCAGCACTGGACCTTGCCTATGTTGCCGCAGGAAGATTTGACGCTTTTTGGGAAGTGAGCCTCAAACCTTGGGATTTCGCTGCAGGCAAACTCTTGATCACGGAAGCAGGAGGAACCCTCTCTCAATTTGATGGATCTCCTCTCTCTTTACAGAAAGAAAGTCCTGTTGCAGCGACAAATCGTTTACTCCATAACCAACTGTTATATCACTTACATGAAACTCATTGATGGAACCTTGGTGGCGTCTCGCCTTGTAGAAAAAATTAAACACGAAGTTGCGAGGCTCCCCTCTCAGCCAGGACTTGCCTGTATTTTAGTCGGCAATCACAGTGCTTCTCATACCTATGTTAAAATGAAACAGAAGAGGTGCCAGGACGTGGGGATTTATTCTGAAGTGCACCCTCTTCCCGACACAACTTCTAAAGAACACCTGATTCAGCTCATCGAATCTCTGAATCAAAGAGATGATATTGATGGTATCCTTATCCAGCAGCCTCTGATTCACACCGATTTAATGGAAGTAGTTTCTCCGAAAAAAGATGTGGATGGATTTCATCCTCTCAATATGGGGAAACTCCTTCTTGGACATGAAGATGGGTTTATTCCTTGTACCCCTTTAGGAATTGTAGCCCTTCTAGAAGCGTATCAAATTCCTACAGAGGGAAAACGGGTACTCATTATTGGCCGGAGTAACATTGTAGGGAAACCCCTGGCAGCCCTTCTCATGAACCGCAGGTATAATGCAACAGTAACCCTCGCTCATTCTAAAACAAAGGAACTTCACCTCCTCTCTCAGGAAGCCGATATTCTCATTGCAGCAATGGGAGCACCTCGACAGATTCAACGAAATATGGTAAAAAAGGGAGCTGTGGTTATCGATGTAGGGATTACTAGACTCGATGGGCACCTCGTTGGAGATGTCGATTTTGAGGGCATGAGTCATCATGTGAGTGCAATTACCCCTGTGCCGGGAGGGGTAGGACCCATGACGATTGCCATGCTCCTTGCAAATACCCTCTTAAGTTATCAGAGGTGGCGATGAGGTGGCTTCTCCTCCTCATTTGTTTGACCTCCTGCACCTCACAAGAACATCATTTCCAAGGGATCGCAATGAAGATCCCTTACCATGTGATCATTGGAAAATCCCTTTCCTCTCAGGAAAAACAACGCATTGCCCAAATCATAGAAGACACTTTTAGTGAAGTGAATCAAACATTTAATCACTATAATGACCTCTCCGAGCTTTCTGAGCTCAACCATCAAGAGGAAATGACACTTTCCCCCTCTCTTCTTCATTTAATTGCCCTTTCTAGAAATATTCACCTTCTGACCCATGGCAAGTTTGATCCTACGATTGGGGCAGCTATCATAAGTTGGAAACAGGCACTTAAAGAGGGACATGCCCCTGAAAATCTTGCTGCCTGCTTAAGTGGATTTGACAATCTAGAAATTGAAGGGAATCATTGTCGCAAAAAACAACCCATCGTCCTCGATTTAGATGGGATTGCTAAGGGATACACAGTAGACCTTATTACTGAGAGACTTGCCCTTTATCACAATGTCTTTGTCAATTGGGGCGGGGATATTAGAGTTCTTGGGCGCCACCCCTCTGGGCGCCACTGGACCGTTCAAATTGGGGAATCGGATACTGTTATCGACCTTGAGAATGAAGCCATTGCTACCTCAGGGGAAACATATCAAATTCATATCCTTAACCCCCTGACCCTAGCCCCGTTAGAAAAATCTCCTTTTACCTCTGTTTCTGTTCTTGCCCCCTCATGTGCCCTTGCTGATAGCCTAGCTACTGCCGCCATGGTATGCGAAACCCTGCAAGAGCTCGATCAATTAAAAAATTCCATACCAAGCGCCCATTTCTTAATTACAAATAAAAAATAAAAATAATTATTTATATATAATTTTGTTTGTATTGATATTATATAACTTAATTGTTTACAATCTATTACATGGAAATTACAACTGGGCGTCCCGCTCCTCTTTCTGTTAAATTCAGTATCGAAGACACTAACCCCTCTGGAGAGGAAGAATTCCGAACAGAGCAATTTACCCACCTTCCACTGCTCGATGCATTACATCCCATCAACCAAGATATCTACGCAAAAAGACCCTTGCAAAGCGAATGTCTATCAAAATATTTTATAGCAATTCAAACATCTTTAGAGCCCGATCTTATTAATTACTCGGTACAAAATGGGCACCATCTCCTTCATCTTTTTTTACAATTTCCCCTACCCGACTCTGTCGATGAAGAAGATCCAATGAGAGAATATACTTATAAGATTCCCTTGAATCACTCTCCTGACATCCTAGCCTCTCTCCTTAGTGAATGGAATAAGATTAAAGAAATCCACGAACCCCATTTTTCTGAAGAAACTCAAAAATGTCATGCGATTGGGTCCCAGCTATTTTCCCGTAGTCAACATGAAAAAGATCTAGCTTTTGTACAGAGTTCATTGGTGCGACCCGGAAATGCAAAAAAAACTCTAGAGAATCTTGTCCATTTAGCTCAAATGCCCATTCATTCTTCCGATTCACTATCACCCTTTGAAGTTGCTTACCAAGAAAAATGGAATAGCCATCTTAGAAAACTCGCAGAAACAGCAGTGGACGCCTATGAAGATGTTTGTTTTAGGGTGTGGCAAACAGGGTGTCATATGGCAGATGGAGCAGATGCTAAACAATTTATTCAAGAACATCCCATCCCCACCACAGAAATGAGGGAAGCTGTGCTCATCGCAGCAAGAGGACCCCGTTTCTTACCTATTATCGGCTCACCCCGTCCTTTTATTTCACAGCTCATAGGAGAAGTGACTACAGCCCCCCCCGCTTCCCGCTTCTTCAACTTTAGCCAGCTCTTTCATCATAATGCAACAGGCGAGCAACTTTACAATGCTTTTTGTAAACTTCCTGAAGAAGATCAAGTTAAAATTAGAGAAAGATCGTCGATGGATGCCGAAGGCATTACTCATTGGACAGTAAAACGGGCCGTTCAAGAATTAGTGATAGAAAAGAGAGCCAGCTGGACAGAAAGCTGATTCCTAATTAAGTAGGAATCAAGTAAGATTAGCTCCATGAAGAAAACCGGTGTCATCTATATCCACTCTCGCGGCTTTGGCTTTGTTGCCCCAGACGATGGAAGCGAAGAAGTCTTTATCCCCAAACATCTCGTCGGCGCAGCTATCGATAAAGATAAAGTTGAAATCTATGTCATGCCCGCTCCCAAAGGTCCAGAGGGGGGAGTCGTAGAAATTATCGAACGGAGCAGAAAAGAGCTCGTCGGCATCATCACAAGTAAAGGGAAAGCTCACGTTGCTGTCATCGGAGAGGGAAAAGAAGTTGTCGTTAAATCATCTAAAAATCAGCTCCCTAAAAAAGGGGAACGGGTCCTCTTAAAGGTACTCGATTGGGGCAATGAAGATGACCCGATCGTCACAGAACTTATCAAGCCCCTTGGTCCCATCACCGATGCCTCCCAAGATATTCCTGTAGCCATCCTCGAATACATGTTAAAAGATGAGTTCTCCCTTGGCATTCTCACTCAAGCTAAAGAATATGGGACGAAAGTCAAAAAAGGAGACCTTGCGGGAAGACAAGACTTCACAAAAGCACCCTGTATTACTATTGACCCCGCTACCGCAAAAGATTTTGACGATGCCCTCTCTTTACATAAAGATGAGCGAGGTTTTTATCATCTTGGCGTTCATATTGCTGATGTTTCTCACTATGTCCCTGAAGGATCCCCTCTTGATCTTGAAGCTTATTTGAGAGGTAATTCTACCTATTTTCCAGGATCATGCCTTCCCATGCTTCCTGAACAACTTTCCAATGCCCTCTGCTCTCTTGTAGAAGGGGAAATTAGACTCACCGCCTCCATCTTAATGCAATTTGATGACAAGGGATCCCTCATGGGATATGAAGTGACGAAGGGCTTTATTAAAAGTGACAAGCGTTTTTCTTATGAAGAAGCAAAGCAAGTTCTTGACGGAACCCTTAAAAGCCCCCATGGTCCTCTCCTTCATCTCATGGTTGAACTCTGCGCCCTTCTTAAAGCTCAAAGACATGAAAGGGGTTCTGTAGACCTTTCTCTACCCGATACCGTTCTTCAAATCAATAAGGAAGGGATGCCCACTGGCCTCCATGTGGTCGAATACGATATCACCCATCAAATGGTTGAAGAATTTATGCTGAAAGCCAATGAAGTGGTTGCTTCCCACCTCATTCGGCATGGGAAACAAGGGGTGTTCCGCATTCACGAACCTCCCCTTCCTAAGAACCTTGCCGATTTTGCTTCGTTTGTCAGACTTCTCGGCTTTCCTTTAGAAAATGATCCCACACAAGAAGACATTCAAAAACTCTTTGCCAAAGTTAAAGATACCTCCTTTTCCCATCAGGTCTCTGTTGCCTTTATCCGAAGCATGAAACTTGCCTACTATTCCCCCAATAATGTCGGCCACTTTGGACTTGCACTTGAGCATTACGCCCACTTCACAAGCCCTATTCGACGCTACAGCGACCTTGTTGTTCATAGACTCCTCTTTTCTAATGAACCTATCCCCCACCTCGAAGAAGTTGCAAAAAGATGCTCCGAAAGGGAGAGAATTTCTTTTAGAGCAGAAATGAGCGTTCTTTCTCTCAAAAAATTGAGGTTTCTCAAAAATGGAGAAAAATATGAAGGGGTCATCACGAAAATTAAACCCTTTGGCTTTTTCTTTGAAATCCGCCCTCTGATGTTCGAAGGATTTATCCACATTTCCCAAATTGGAGATGATTACTATGAATTCGATCAACACAAAAATCTCCTCTATGGAAGAGAAACAGGTGAAATTTTTTCTTCAGGAAGTGCGGTGCTTGTAGAACTTACTAAAATTGACTGGATTTACCAAAATGCCTTTTGGTCTCTCTTGCAAAGTAATGAGTAATTCCTCACAATTGGTGAAAATGAAGAAATATTTTATTACAGGACTTGTCATCCTCCTCCCCCTTGCAGTGACAATCGCCCTCGTCATCTTTATCGTCAATTTTTTGACAGGCCCTTTTATTGGCATGATGTCGAGCTTCTTACAAAAATTTGATATTATCAATCGAGGTTTCCTCCTTCTTTCCCCTCCACAAACTCTGAAATATGGAAGCGAACTCCTCATTCTTCTCTGCCTTGTAGGTTTCACTTTAGGCCTTGGAATGATCGCAAGGTGGTTTTTCTTTAAAAGTCTCATCAGCCTCAGCGATAGACTCCTCCATAAAATCCCCCTTATCAATAAGGTCTATAAAACAACACAAGAGATTATAAAAACCATTTTTGTGTCCGATAAAAATGCGTTCAAACAAGTGGTGATGGTCCCCTTCCCCAAACCCGACACCTACGCACTAGGACTCATTTCAAGCGCTTCACCCCAAGTGTGTAACGAAGCTGCAGGTCATGAACTGCTCTCTGTCCTTATCCCAACAACCCCCAATCCAACCACCGGATTTTTAATCATGTATCGAAGAGATGAAATTCGGTACATCAACATGAAAGTGGAAGATGCCATCAAATACATCGTCTCCTGCGGCGTCATTACCCCAGAAAGTATACCCTCATGAAACGGGCATTTTTTACAGGCCTCGTCATCTTTTTGCCGATTGCCATCACCTTTTTTGTCGTCCGCTTTTTTCTCGATCTCCTTACAGAACCCTTTATTGGCATTTTTGAAGACGTTTTAAATAACTATAACCATCAATCAGCACTTCTCCTGTTCTTTGCTCGCCTTTTCATCATCCTTCTTCTTTTTCTCTTCACCCTCCTCCTTGGGGCCATTGCGAGAAAGTTCTTTTTTAACTATTTCATGAAACTCATGAACCGCCTTGTCACCAAAATCCCCATCGTAAAATCGATTTACAGACTCACTAAGGAAGTTGTCGAAAATCTTTTTAAAGTAGATGAAACCCCTTTTAAGAAAACGGTACTCATTAGCTTCCCCTACCTAGGAGCCAAGGTTGTGGCTTTTTTTACAGGGCGCTCCCCCAAGGCAGTAGAGGATGTTACCAAAGAACCCCTTTACTCTGTCTTCATTCCAACTGCCCCTCACCCCATCTCCGGCTTTGTCCTTTTAGTGAGAGACACCGATTTCAAAGAAGTCGATATCTCGACAGAAGATGTATTTAAATTTTTAATTTCATGCGGAACCTATGAACCAGAAAAATCCTCTGACAGTCACGTTCTTCCAGGTCAAACTGAGCCAGGAAAAACTCTCTAAAATCTGCCATACAGCTCTTGATCATTTTGAAAGAAAAGTTCCTTTAGTGATTAAAGCTCCTTCGTCAGCAGTCGATTTTATTGATGACCTACTATGGAGCCACCCTAAAGAGAGCTTTTTGCCCCACTCAAAATATGAGGAAGATCCCACTTCCCTGATTGTCATCACAGACACTGATGAAAGGCCCAATAAAGCCACTGCCCTCTTTAACCTCACCTCTTACCCCCTACTTCATGACAAGGTTGCTACCATCTACGAATTTGAAGATAATTCCTCCCCTGAAAAGCTCCGCTTCTCAAAAGAAAAATACCAAGCCTACCGGCAAGCAGGCTGCCATATCATTACTCTTTAACCTGGGCTTTAACTTCTCACTCAAAAGGACTTGCTTTTTTGAAAAAAGTGATGTATTATTTTCCGCCAAGGACTCAGCATAGGATAACATTCTATCCGCCGCTGAGACAAAAGGAGTAAGATGACACGGATTAGCAAAAAGGACCAGCTTAAAAATTCACCTCGCAAATCTAAAAAAACTGCGGTGAAAACTGGTTCTCTTAAAGACAATCTCCCTAAAGGCTATCGAGTCCACTCGAATATCCTAGATTCAAAAACGCATTATATACCTAAGGTAAGTCATGTCTAGACACCCAAGCTATGGAAAATCAGCTCAGGGCGGGAAGAAACGAAACGTTCTCAAACGGTATGAACGGGTCGACGCTCTTCGCAAACTCGGCAAATGGAAAGATGGCGAAAATACAAAAGTCACCAACCTTCCAAAAACTCATATTCCTAAATAAAGAACAGGGCCAAAGGAGTACTTCCTTGGCCCGTCTTCTCCATTTATTGAAAGAAAAGCATCCCATCTTATAAGATACAAAAAATGGAAGCTGGCTTTCTCCCTATCCCCCTGATTTTTTTATTCGGAACCCTTTCTCTCATCGGGGTTTTGCATTCCTGCGAAAAAGCAGGGAGAATGGAACTCAAAAAACTGTTCTGTGACCATCCCTATTTCTTTTTTTTCTACTTTTTACAAAAGAAACTCTTCCCCAAAGGAGAATGGGAAAATCTTTTTTTTCTCTTTAGCGCCACGAAAAACCTCCTTCGCTCCCTTTTTGCCACAACAGCCTTTTATTTTCTCTTTCCCCATTATTCCCTTGAACTAGCCATTCTCATCGTATTGCTCATTGTCTTTGTTTGCGAATTTGGAACTAAAATTCTATCCGAGCTTTACCCCTACTTCTTTTTAAAAATACTCACCCCCATTAGCAATCTTTTCCTTATCCTCTGTTCTTTCCTTACCCTTCCCCTCCTTGCCTTGCAACAGAAAATGGTGAAAGTTAAAAAAACAGAGGGGCGTATTCAAGATAAAATTCTCGATTTTGTTCATGAATCGGAGCTTTCCCTCCTTTTGGACCCCCTAGACAAAAAATTAATCACCTCGATTGCCTCTTTCAGAGAGCGCACCGCTAAAGAAATCATGGTCCCCCGCATCGATCTCTTTGCCCTCCCATCTCATATTTCAGCAAAAGAAGGAGCTCTTCAATGTATTAGTGAAGGGTATAGCAGGGTTCCTGTCTATTCTGATCACATTGACCATATCATTGGGGTACTCAACACCAAAGATCTCATGCACCTTTACATCAAATGTGTTCAACAAAACGATTTTAACCCCCTAGAAGTCCCCGTACAAGAACTGATATCCCCTATCCTTTACACCCCTGAGACCAAAATTATTTCCAAACTCCTCCAAGAATTTCGATCCAATAAAATCCATATTGCGATTGTCGTAGATGAGTATGGGGGCACGGAAGGGATCGTAACAATTGAGGATATTCTAGAGGAACTCGTCGGTGAAATTGCTGATGAATACGATGTTGATGAAGAAATTCTTTTTCGAACACTTCCCGGTGGAGGATGGGTTGTAGACGCCAGAATGAACATCTTGGATATTCAAAAAGAACTGAAAATTGACATCTTACTCAGCCCTGAATATGACACTATCGGCGGCTATATCTATCACAAGGCAGGGGCTATCCCAGGAAAAGGGTGGCGCCTCCATAACGATGAATTTCATCTTGAAGTCCTTAGCTCTACCGAGAGAGCCGTGGAAAAAGTATGGATAATTAAATCCGAGTAAGGCAACATTTTACCATGAGAAGATCTATTTGTTTTGCTGAACCTAAAGGTGTAATGGCTGGAGCGATTCAGTCATGGAAATTTGTTTATAGCCCCTCCAATAATCTCCCAGGTGGAACCTTCCTCCTCTTTGACTTTCTTTCTAAGGGAAGGGATATCGATTGGGAAGCCCCCACGTCTTCCTTGAAAGCGAAGACAAACAACCTCCTTTTAGAACTCCCCACAGGAGCTATGATTGCTGGAGAAGAAAACCTCGACCTAACTAGCTACAAATTCGTCCTCCCCTCTGAAATTAAAGCGGGCGATTCTCTCACCTTTCATTTGATAGAAAATAGAGCTCAAACGACGACTCAAAGACGACGCCCTTTTTACCTCCATATCGATCCCAAAGGGAAGGGAGAATACCGCGATTCTGAAATTTTTACTGTAGACATTCGTGGGGGTGAGCTCAGCTCTATTCGCATCCTCGTCCCTTCTATCGTCATGAAAAACCAACGTTTTGATGTCTCTGTCCGTTTTGAAGACGCCTACGGGAATTTAACAGGACATACCCAACCTAATACCCTCATCGAACTTTCTTATGATCAACTTCGAGATAACATTAGTTGGAAGCTGTTCATCCCTGAAACAGGATTCATTATTCTCCCCAACCTCTACTTCAATGATGTGGGCATTTACCGGATTAAATTGACCAACCTTGCAGATCAAACGACCTTCTTCTCTCCTCCTATTAAATGTTTTGCAGATGCCCATAAAGAAGCTTTTTGGGGTTTATTTCACGGAGAGTTTGAACTTTTTGATACTGCAGAAAACGTAGAATCTGCCTTAAGACATGCCCGCGATGTAGAAGCTATTCAATTTTTTGCGAGCTCTTCTTTTGACAAAGAACAAGAGACTCCAGCAGAAGTATGGAAACAAGTGGCAAGTCAAATCGCTGAATTCAATGAGGAAGACCGGTTTATCACTTTCCTAGGGCAACAATGGGTGGGTGAACCAGGAACTGAGGGAGTGCGCCAGTTTGTCTATACTAAGGATGCAAAACCCCTCTTGAGAAATAGTGAATCTAAGGCCAATAACCTCAAAAAAATCTATAAGAGCCACAGCCCCAAAGATTTTATTTCTATCCCCTCCTTTACCATGGGGAAAGGTGCCCACTATTCCTTTGATGACTATACCCCCGAATATGAACCTGTAGTAGAAATTTACAATGCTTGGGGATCTTCAGAATGTACCCTGAAAGAAGGAAATCTCAAACCCATTGTCGGGAAAAAGAAAGGAACCTTCCAAGAATTTGCGAAAGGGTCCCTCCGTTCTGCCCTCAATCGAGGATGCCGCTTTGGATTTGTAGCGGGCGGTTTTGATGACCGAGACATTTACCAAGAGCTCTTTGAAAGTGACCAAGAGCAGTATACTGCGGGTCTAACCGCAGTGCTTTCCTTTTCTCAATCGAGAGAGGCTATCCTTGCTGCTCTTTTTGAAAGGTCCACTTTTTGTACAACAGGATCCCGCATGGTTTTAGGCATTTACGTGGCCAAACAACCTATTGGTTCGATCTTAAATACCGAAGACAAACCTGGCCTTGCATTTAACAGACACCTTTCTGGTTATGTCGTTGGAGAAGGCCCCTTAAAAACGATTGAGATTTTTAGGAATGGAGAACTCTATAAAACTCTAGATCCTCAAGGACTCAATCATCTCGAATTTGCTCTTGATGATGAAGAGCCTATTGAAAAGGCCGTTATTAAGGGAGATCTCACTCCCCATCCCTTTGTCTACTACTATCTCAGAGCTCAAGAAGAGAATGGCCATGTCGGGTGGACTTCCCCCATTTGGATTGACCATACAGCTTCCCTAACTAACAAAAAGCGGAAATGATCGTTACCTTTGCTTTAACGACAATATTGATGCTCCTTGCAGCTCTTTGTTTTGCCATCAAAAAGATCGTTACGGGAAAAGAAGCAACT
>JAGOSM010000080.1 GCA_018062315.1 Simkaniaceae bacterium
GTCCATACGGCCAACACAAACTCCCATTTGCAATAACACACTTTATCTAACCTTTGAAGTCGCTATTATTTCTTCAGGTGGAGAAAGCTCAGTTAAAACCCTCGCCCCGCAAGAGAGGGTCGATTTAATCGATTTCTTTCCAGTCAGGGCTTCCCCGGCAATCGATTCCGCAAGGGAGAAATTTATTATTGAGGTTCGATGTGCTGGAGAGTTGATTAGAAGAAGTTTAAATTTGGAAAAAGGGTTTTATGTCGCACTCCTTGCCCCCGCGCGAGGAACAGACACCCCTCGAGTTAAATTCCATGTCACCAAACTCGTAAGGCAAGAGATCATAGAACAATTAGCAGTAGGGTTAGAGCCAGGAAATCAGCAGATGCATACGGTAGAACGGTGCTACGAAGCCTTTCAATCCAGATGTAAAAAATCAGCTCCTCCTGATTATTATGAGTCTTTTTTTAGTAATCCTGATACGGTGTTTAGTACTATGTTATGTTATCATTCTGAATTAATTAGTGAAGGAGACATGGCTGCTTTAGAATCTTGGGGAGCTTATAAAAAAATAGTGGGGTTGAGTCCAGAGACACGTTTCTATCGATTTATAAACTTGGAACATATGATAGACAGTGTGGCAGATGAGATGTAGATGGATGCCTCTTCAGTAATTCCCGCTAGAATTATTAAAAGAAATAAATAGAGAGACTCTGAGTTATCTAAAATTTCTCTCGCGTCTCAGCGCCTCTCCGTCTCTGCGTTAAGGTTTTTTTACAATAATTCTTGATTAATATTTTCAATAAATTGCCTGTAGATTTCCTGTAAATTAAATTCGAGGGCATTCGAACATTTAATAGCTTGCTTAGTTCTGTTAATCAATGGAGAAAGTTGCCAGCACATGCCCATATTTTCTTTGCTGAGGTATGTTTTTTCAAGCAAGACTATCTCTCCCTTGTTGAGACTCATTTCAATGGCAATTTTCCCATAGTAGGTAAAATAGGTTCCTGAAACCACTTTTATGATTTTGCCTTTGATATGATAAACATTCTCATTGTCTTTATCGGTAATCAAATAGCCAGCATTGATTAATTCTTTTTCTAGAGCTACTTTCATCCACATGGGAACATCATCATCTGTCGTAATTTTCACAAGCGGCATGCCGTATCCATTTCTTAAAGCGCCAATTTCTTGTGGCTTGGACCGTGTATCTTGAAAGCTATCTACGGATACACAAATATCATTTTTGGGTTGCTCCTGAATGATGGGATCGTAAGTTAAAGAAGTCTTGGTGCTGCAACTTGTGAAAAATAAGATAAGTAAAGAACACGAGATGATTTTGATTGAATTTTTCATAAAGTCCTAGGGAATGTCTTGTAAAGATTGTTTTTCATGAGAAAGGAGCCATTCCTTGCGAGAGATGCCTCCAGCATACCCTCCAAGCTTCCCATTCGCATTGATCACTCGATGACATGGCACGATGATGGCAAGCTGGTTATTTCCATTGGCATGACCTACGGCACGGCAAGCAGAAGGGTTATGGATGAAATGTGCAAGCTCGGCGTAGGAGCGAGTTTCTCCAAAAGGAATTGACTGGAGCCCTGTCCAAACCTGTTGTTGAAAAGGGGTCCCCATAAAATTAATGGGAGTTTCAAATACAGTAAGTTCTCCACTAAAATAGAGAGAAATCTCTTTCTGGATCAACTCTAAGAGGGGAGTCATACCAGGGTGAAGGTTTTTGTTTGTTTTCTTTTGAAGAAGTTCGAGTTCTTTTGCTAATTCAGGGCGATCCTCAAATTCAAGAAGATAAAGAAAGTGGTCATCTCCTACTGCTACCATTGAACCGAGTGGAGTATCAAACGTGGCAAGGCTCATCATCAGAGAAGTTCGACTTTCCCCGTTTGTAAATGATAGTAGCCAGCGTACACTTCAAGTTTTTTGTCCTCTACAAGCTTTGCTATAGCGGGGTTTTTAAGAAGGACATTTCTCATATTCATTGCATTAGCTTTGATTGAGGCTTCTAAAAGATTGGGAACTTTTTTCTCCCTTTCTTCTTGCACAGAAGGCTCGATCAATGAGGCAATCGATTCAATGTTTTTGGTTGTCCCATCCACAACCGCTTTGACCGCTCCACAAGTTTCGTGACCCAAAATCAAAAGGGTTGAAGAGTGGAGGTATAAAGCAGCATATTCAATGCTATCGAGTTCTAAAGGCCCAATCACATTCCCTGCTACACGCACTACAAAGAGGTCTCCTACTCCCTGATCAAAGATAATTTCCGGAGAAACGCGAGAATCAGAGCACCCCACAATGACTGCAAAGGGCTCCTGTTTAAGGGCGACTGCTTCACGCCGTTCTGGAGTCCGATTAGGATGCTCCAAGGTATCTTGAATATAACGGTTATTGCCTTGCATTAAACGGTCTATCCCATTTGCAGAAAGCAAAGAGGTACAGCAAAAAAGAAACAGTGTGATCAGGTAACGCATATGGAGTAAGTGTAACAAAAGTCTATGATTTAGATAAAGGGAGGAGAATTCCCGTTTGCTGAGAGCGGAGAAGGGAAAGGATCCCGTGGGCCACTTCTTGAGGCGAAAGGAGTTCTTCTGGAAGATCCAGAGGGAAATTAGACCGTCTCATCTCAGTATTTGTTCTCCCTGGAGCTATCGCATTAATATGAAGATCAGGGCGCTCTTCTGCAAGAGCTTGGGTAAAATTGACAATTGCAGCCTTTGTGCTTGAATAAATCGAATAACCATGACGCCCCCGAGCATAAGAAGAGGAGGAAACATTCACAATATGCCCCCCAGGTAAGATATTCGCTAGGCGGCAGGCATAGATAGAACTTGTTAAATTTGCCGAAATCATTGTGTCAATATCGATAGGAGAAAGGGAATGGAGTGGTCCTGTTTTGAGAAAACCAATACAATTGATCAGGCCATCAACGACTCCCAGCTGGGAAAAGGCCTTTTCAGCTTCTGAAAATCGAGAAAGATCTACATGGTGTGACCTCGAAAGAATAAGGGGAATAGCTCCTACTTTCATCAGTTCTTCGGCCAGGGCAGACCCTATCCCCCCACTCCCTCCTGTAATAATAAATCGTTTTCCTTCCAGAGAAAGAAAGGGGGTAGGGGTTTCTCCCCTCAGACGTAAAATTTGTTCGGCAAGAAAAAGATCGAGTTCTGTGGTAATTTTAATATTATATTCATCGCCAGGCACAATATGCACGGGATGTCCCGCTTCAAGAACAAGTTGGCAGTCATCAGTAGCATCCCTCCGGGAGGTTCGTTCATGAGCTTCCTTAATTAACTTATAATGAAAGGTTTGTGGAGTTTGTCCCCTTTGGTATTCGGCTCTCAGGGGAATCGATCGAATGGTGTGGGTGCCATGCACTAGGGTGTCTGTTGAGGGAATGCAGGTATCAATGGCCCCATGAAGCTCTGCCCCCTCGAGATTCGCTCTTAAAATCTCTTCTGTCACAAAAGGTCTTACAGCATCATGAATGAGAACCAGGTCTGTATCCCCGCCACAGGCTTGTAATCCGAGGTAACTCGATTCTTGACGTGTCCTTCCTCCAGGAACAACATGACCCTCCAAGCCCCCTACGTAGTCTTTATGGCAAACAAGGATAATATCATCAAATAATTTTGAGCGTTCTAAGGTTTGTAGGGTATGAAGGTAGATGGGTTTCCCAGAAAGGAGGGCAAATTGCTTGGGGGAGTGCCTTCCAAACCGTAGCCCCTCTCCTCCCATAAGGAGGATTGCTTTAATCATAAGTCCCTTATATCAAGAGGGAGAATTATTATCATCTTAATTTTTTAATTATATTAAAATTGTAAATAGTTTATAATGTAATAATAACTAATTTTAATATAGGGATGTTATGTCGATTTCTTTTCCAACTAAAGACGCATTTGATGCAAGCCCATTGTTTCAGTATACCCCAGATAAGTCCCCTATTTTTACGATGTTATCTAGAATTCATGAGCGCTGTGATCGATACGAATATGAGCTATTTATTAACACTATTCGCACAAGTAATGTTTGGTGGGAGATGTGTAGTGACCACTTTGGGAAGCACAAAATCGTGTTATTTTCAACGGTCGCTTTGTTTAATAAAACAATTACTGAAGAAGAATTTTTAATGATTAACCTGGCTGCAGTAGCAGCGCAAGAGAGCTGCCTTTCTAGAGTTGTTGTAGTAGCTGCAGATAGAATAGCAGAGTATTGTCATAGCGCAGGATATCCTCTTTTTGCGCCAGCAGGGGCTCCTTATATTTTGCAGCATCGCTGCTCGGACATAGAGGAAAAACGTAAGAAGTTTGTAGGGGATTGGGGCAAACGATCCATAGTTGAAAGGAGTATGGTGGAGTGTAGTGTGGAAGCTAAGACAGATTCTGTGATTAATGATATAATAATGAATCACCGTTTGGTAGGAGTAGCTCCAAGATTGGAAGGGGGGCGCTTTACGCTACATTTATTTGCTCCGCAAGTTAGTGTGCGTCTTTCTGCAGATGCTTCTTTATATGATGGGGAAGCACCGGAAAGACACCTCTATATGATGGGCCATAGTGAGAGTGGGGATCCTCTATATGAGAGAAGGCGAATGATTTCATGCCCTTATCTGCCGATACCACTAAATACAAAAGAACAACGTTTGAAACATGCTCCACACGGTCTTGGCGAAAGCCCCTTGCAAATTGGAACCTATTATCATGATGTATGTTATCATATTCCTCTTGAATATACAAATC
>JAGOSM010000081.1 GCA_018062315.1 Simkaniaceae bacterium
CGGGCCACTTCTAATGCTGCAGGGGAAAGGTCGGAGAGATACACCTGGAGATCGGGAAGTTTTTTCTTAAGCCCCAGACCAATACACCCACTTCCACAACATACATCAAATAGCACCCCCTCCTTCTCGATCATCTTAAGGACATAGTAGAGCAATATTTCTGTTTCTGGTCTTGGGATTAAGACATCAGGAGTGACTTTAATTGACATATCAAAAAAATCAACCCGCCCCATTAAATACTCTACTGGAGCCCCCTCCTTAGCCTGCTTAAATAAAGATCTCGCTTTGTGCAATTCCTCTTCAGCAAGGGGAAGATCAAAATGGAGGTAAAGATCAAGGGGTTTAAGATTGAGGATAAAACCGAGGAGGAGTTCCGCTTGTTTGCGAGGTAGGTAACCCGTCTTAAGGATTTCACCCACTGTGCGCATTCTTAAGCTTCTCCTGATAAAAATAAGAAACAAGAGCTCCTGTCATCTCTTCAAGATCTCCCTCTAAAAAGCGATCTAGCTTATAGAGAGTAAGATCAATCCGATGATCAGTCACTCGGTTTTGAGGGAAGTTATAGGTTCGAATCCTTTCTGAACGATCTCCCGAACCAATTTGTTGAGAACGCATCCCCGCTCTCGCTTCTTCTTTTTTTCTTCTTTCTGTCTCAGCAATTTTTGCTCCAAGAAGGCGCATCGCCTTTGCCTTGTTTTTATGCTGAGAGCGCTCTTCTTGACAATACACAACCGTCCCCGTAGGAAGGTGAGTGATACGAACCGCTGAGTCAGTCGTATTGACGTGCTGACCACCGGCTCCTGAAGCTCGATAGGTGTCGATCTTAAGATCTTTTTCATCGATAAAGCATTCCGCTTCTTCACCTGGCTCCATCAATACAGCGATTGTCACAGCTGAGGTATGAACCCTCCCCTGTGTTTCAGTTTCAGGGACCCGCTGAACGCGATGAGTTCCTGCCTCATATTGCATTCTTCGATGAACCCCTTTTCCAGAAATAACCATAATGAATTCTTTAAATCCCCCCATCTCTGAAGGGGCAGCTGAAAGCCTTTCTGTTTTCCACTTCATTCTTTCAGCAAAAAGAGAGTACATCCGCACACAATCTCCCACAAAAAGAGCAGCCTCATCGCCCCCCGTCCCCGCCCGCAGCTCAACAATGACGTTAGCGTCATCATTGGGGTCAGGTGGGACAAGAAGATCGTGAACTTTACTGTCGAGAAGAGGAATTTTGGCGTCGAGGAGAGCGATCTCCTCTTTGATCATTTTTAAAAACTCGGGATCTGTTTCTGTCTGAGCCAATTTTTGATTCTCAGCAAGACTTGTTTCAGCAAGGACAAGCTCCGAATAGGCCTCTTTAAGCTCACTTAAATAGGAATGTTCTCGAGTAAGCCCCTTATATTTATCTTGATCTTGAACCGTCGCTGGATTACCGAGCTCTTGCTCAATTTCAACCAATCTTGTAAGGAGCTTCTCTATCTTGTCTTTCACAGGCCCTTATTTTTTCTTCTGGTAACGATTCTTAAATTTGCTGACTCGTCCTTCAGAATCCACAAGCTGTTGTGAATTAGTAAAGAAGGGGTGAGAAGCTGAAGAAATTGGCACACGGTAGACAGGATATGTCTTCCCTTCGAATTCTTCAGTCTCTTTTGGTCTTAATGTGCTCCCGCATACAAAGCGGAAACCAGTGGCTGTATCGACAAAAAGAATGTCTTGATACGGGGGGTGGCCTGTCTTTTTCATTGAAATTTTCTCCTCTAACTGTTTTTCTTCTGCACCATGGTAGAAAAAAAAACTGTAAAAAACAAGTGGATTTTAATGAACCCCTTTGACTAGACTTTACTTCGATGATCAAACGACTCATAGTCCCACTAGGACTGATCAGCTTGTTTGCCTGTGTCTGGAGTCCCCTGACCCTCCTTTTCCCCCTTTCTTTATGGGGAGTCCAGCACAGCTTTTTTTTTCAGGTTTTCACCTACATCCTCGTCTCTCCAGTACACACCCTATCCCATCTCCTGAGCTTTGCAATCAATCTCTACCTCCTCTACTCGCTGGGAAACTCTCTTATAGAGCAGTTTGGGAAAAAGAAATTTTTCACCCTATTCATTGGGGGAACTCTTGCAGGAGGAGTTACAGGACTTATCACTCTTTATATTACCCATAGTCCCCTTCCTCTTTTCGGAATGACTGCCCCCATTTTTGCCCTTCTCGGGGCTTTTATTTATCTTTACCCTCATCTCAATTTTCTTTTGTATTTTACATTCCCTGTTAAAGGAAAATTTTTATTTCTCACTATTATTGGGATTACCTCGATTCTAGACCTTGCGAATCATCAGTATGTTCCTCTATGGGCCCATCTAGCAGCAGCAGGGTTTGGCTATTTTTATGGATACCTCCTTAAAGGAAGAAAAGCGTCGGTTGCCTTACCTGGAAAAATCTATGATTTCAAAACAGGCGATGCCATTTTAAGAGACGAAGAGTTTATCGATGCTTGCCTTGCCAAAGTTTCCCAACTTGGGGCTGCTTCACTTACCTTTAAAGAAAGATATCGCCTCAACAGGATTGCCAAGCAAAAAAGAAGTCAACCTTCTTGAGTGTATTCTAGCGAGAATTACTGACGTATACCCACGCCCTTATTCCAGAAAGTAATTTCACTTGAATTCTTTTGTAGTCAGCCACCTCATAACGATCTGCCTCTAAAATTTCTTCCAAAGAGACCTCAAAGACCATCCCCGAAATCTGATTTTTTGGATCTCCTGAGTATTCCACAATGGAATGTACATCTTCTCCACTTGTCGCAATGACATTTGGATCTGTAATCTGAACTTTCTTTAAAAAGTATCTAGGAAGCAGATCGGGGTGCCCTATCAATTTTCTGCCAAATGTCGCAAGCTGTACTTTCTCATACTGCAATGTTCCATAAGAAAACAGTTTTTCAGTGTTCATTCTACCTTATCCTTCCTAGGAGACAAGAGAGTTACACTGAACTCGGCTATCCATGGCTCAATTTTCGCTCCTCTTGCCATCATCAGAGAATAAGTGCCATCTTGGACTTTACGCGCAACATCCAGAGCACTCCCTGCATCAGGGTAAGAAGTATCAACAGCTCCAAGCTGAAGCAATGCAAAAATAGTATCAGGTCTTCCACAATGAGCAGCCCAATGTAACGCTGTTTTCGCAAAAACTTCATGTCCACAGGCATTTATAGAGCTACCATGTTTCACAAGTAAGGCAGCCATCTCAGGTGACATCACTCGATGAATCGGAAGGGATGTTTCCCTAACATTATCTCTATCAAATTTATTGACATCAGCACCGTGCTCAATCAACAACCTCGCAGCAGCAATCTGATTAGAAAACATTGTTTCAGAAAGAGGTGTTCTTCCCCAAGTTTTATGACTATAGCCATTGACATCAGCCCCCCATTTAATCAAAGAATTTAAAACAAGAAGCGCCCCTCTTGCCGCAGCATGATGAATGGGGTAGTTACCTTGACCCAGGAGTGAAGCGTTAATCTGAAATCCGCAAGTAACCATTGAGGTGATATATCGATCAAATACTCCCCTCACTTTTTCTATTTCACCTTCTTCAAGAGACTCCGCATGCAGATCTCTTTCCACTTTGGTTAAGGCAAAAAGAGAAGTCACCCACCCCATATGATTAGTATCACTAGGGCAAGCATCCTTATAGGGATTCTCAGGTTCTTCAAATAGAGGAATTAATGATGAGAGAAGCGCCTTCTGACCAACAGATAACATGTCTATTTCCTTTTGTTAGAGGATCCATCGTACAAAAAAATATAGATTTGACAAAGAAAAACCACATTCAGAATCTTAACGGTTTTATTCTACTGAAAACAAGCATGTTACGAATGATTTGGACAATTATGAAATTGGATTACATAATTCTCCATATAGGTACCATATGAGTCACTTGGATCAATTTCGGTTTAAATGGTGGGCGCTCCTCGGAGTTTGTTTACTTGCCTTTACCGCTTTTTTAGATGCAACGATTGTCAATACAGCCCTCCCCTTCATTCAAGCTGATTTGAAGGTGAATATCTTGAAACTTCAGTGGGTTGCCAATATTTTCACCATCATCCTCAGTATGACTCTCATCGCTCTTGGAAAATTTGCAGATCTGTTAGGAAAAAAGAAAATTTTCTATTCTGGGGTGGGTCTTTTTGCCGTTGCTGCTTTAGGAGCCGGCTTCAGCCAAACGATTGAAATCTTGATTGTCCTTCGGGGATTGCAAGCTCTTGGAGCTTCTACTATTCTCGTCACCTCAACTGCCTTGTTATCTGATGTTTTTCCTGAAAAAGAACGGGTTAAAGCGATTAGCATTTACGCTGGAGTTACTGGCTTTGGACTCATGGTAGGCCCTTTTTTAGGGGGTATTTTAATTGAGCTCCTCAGTTGGAGATGGGTTTTTTGGATCAATCTTCCCCTGATTGCGATAGGTCTTAGCGCCTGCTCCTTTAGTTTAAGAAGCCATGTTCATGAAAATCACCTGATTAAAATTGACAAATGGGGACTTCTTCTTCTGATTATTGGACTAGGAGCCTTGATGTATGGCATTTTTGCGGGTGCGGAGGCTAACTGGACATCGATTTTAGCCTGGATGTTTCTCACTATGGGAATAGGGGCCCTCATTCTCCTGATTATTCTCGATGAAAAGCAAA
>JAGOSM010000082.1 GCA_018062315.1 Simkaniaceae bacterium
CTAATTACAGGGGCAGCGCAGGGGATTGGAGAGGCAACTGCAATAAGGCTCGCAAAAGAAGGAGCCTTGGTTGTTGTTTCCGATATTAATGATATGGCAGGGGGTGAAGTCGCTGAAAAGGTGGGGGGTATTTATCTTCACCTCGATGTAAGGGAAGAGGCGGAATGGCAGGAGGCCATGACAACGATTTTAAAGAGGTATGGGAAGCTCAATATTCTCGTGAATAACGCTGGGATCACCGGTTTTCAAGAAGGATTTGGGCCGCAAGATCCAGAAATGGCTTCTTTAAGCAGTTGGCGAGAGGTTCATGCAGTCAATTCAGATGGAGTTTTTTTGGGTTGTAAGCATGCCATCCAAACCATGAAGAAAGGAAAAGGGGGTTCCATTGTTAATATATCCTCTAGATCTGGACTTGTTGGTATTCCAGGTGCGGCCGCTTATGCCTCGAGTAAGGCGGCTGTGAGGAATCATACCAAAACAGTCGCTCTTTACTGTTGTCAGCAGGGATATAAGATTAGGTGTAATTCGATTCATCCTGCGGCTATTTTGACTCCGATGTGGGAACCGATGCTGGGGCAAGGGAGAGAAAGAGGGGCTAGGATGGTTGAGATTGCTAAGGATATCCCGATGCAAGAGATGGGGACTGCAGAAGATGTAGCGAATGCCGTCTTTTTTTTAGCGTCGGATGAGTCTAAGTATATTACGGGGATTGAACTTACCGTGGATGGGGGAATTTTAGCCGGTGCCAGTGCAGCACCTAGAAGAGAGGAGTCATGAGAGCGTTTTTATAGAAATCTATAAGCGAACTAACTTAAAAAGAAGCAACCCTGTTTCAGCTTGCATGAAATAAAAAAATTTGCAGAATATATAGAGAAATTTTTATCCTCAAAGAAGTAAGGCAAAGAGCATGTCAATTCGAAGGAATTGATTTTTTGGTTGTATCGTATTGTCTTTTTATTCCTGTTTACTAGCAGAAGAACTGGAACTGGAACCAAAGCTCATTTGCGTGGAAGGGGGGGGTGATTGGCATCCTCTTTTTAAAGAGCGTGTTTCCGATAGAGTGGCTTTAAATGGTTTGCAGCAACCTCTTCAGGTTTTCTTAGATATAGGAGAGAAGAAAGGATATCAGCCTATTTGTTTTACTCAAAACACTTTTTTTTATTAGAAATGATCTTTATGATGCATTTAGCCGAATTCCAAATGATGCGCTGTCTTTATGGAGAAGTGCCTGGTATCATGAAAGTCAGGCATTTCGAGAGTGGCTAGTTAAGTTTCGTAACTCTCCCTTGATACGTGAGATTGAGCCGTTGGAGTTTAAGAAGATATTGTTTGAATAAAAATATAAATTTACTTTTTTATATCAGCAGTATATATTGCGATATTTCCATGTTTCATTATTATTACAGGGGTAAACTATGAAATCGTTTTTTTTTATAATTGGTCTAGTTCTTTGTCTTGAGGTAGAATCATCTAGTGTATTTCATCGAAATGATCCCTATCTTGATCGAGATTTAATACGAGATTTTTTTGGTAATGGGGATTACCTACAATGGAGTCGATATATTGACCCGCAAGAAGTTCATCAAATTGTAGAAGTAGGAAGTAGAGATGCGATAGACAGTATTCTCTTGGGATATTATTATCAATGTCCTGTGATTGCGTTTGAATGCAATCCTGAAGGGTTAGAGAGATGTTATAAAAATATAGAGAAGTATCCTTATGTCACAGTTGTTCCTATGGCCTGTTATAGTGAAACTAAAGATCTGCTCTTTTATCCTGTGAGAGAATCGAACGGTGGATCTATACCAACTAATATTGGGGGATCTTCGTTATTTAAAGTAAGGGAAAAGGGTCCGGAGAAGTGTCACAAACAGGGTACTCCTATTTCAGTCCATGCAACTCGACTCGATACTTATATGGAGGAAAACGGCATCCAAGAAATTGATTTGCTCTGTATGGATGTTCAGGGGGCGACCTTAGAAGTTCTAAAGGGATTGGGAGAAAAATTGCATCATGTGAAATATATCATCACAGAAGTCTATTTTACACCTGCTTGGTATGGCGAGACCCTTTTTCCTGAGATTGCAAAGTTTTTAGAAGGATACGGATTCGCTTTAGTGCCTACAGCAATGAACGGCCCATTTTGCGATGTTATGTTTATTCGTAAGTAAATAAGACCACAGTGCGGCGCCTAGAAGAGAGGAATTATGAGAGCGTTTTTACAAAATAAGCTGTGGAGAGATAAGGCTGTCGATCTCATGACCGAGATGAAGTCCATTATTCATTGGCATCGCCTTGAAGATGCAGAGTATGATGCAGAGCTTCGCTCAAAGCTCCTTGAAGAAGCTGAAGAGGTAGCAAGAGCAAGATCAAGGCAAGAACTCATGGAAGAGCTCGCAGATGTATTTGAGATTATTGACTCCATTTGCGAAGTCAATGGGATAGCTCCTGAAGAGATTCGAGAGATGCAATGCAAGAAACGAGCTGAGAGAGGTGGGTTTAAGGAGCGCAAATTTGTCACAGTAGCAGAACATCTTGAGGGCAGCTTCGGTGAGAAATATTGCCTAGCTGATCCAGATAAATATCCAGAAATTAGGTAACAATGCCTAAGATGCATGCAAATGAGTTTGATATCAGCCTATCACTCGTTCAGAAATTGGTAAGGCAGCAATTTCCTCAGTGGGCTCATCTTCTGCTGACACCGGTGTCATCGGCGGGTACAGATAATGCATTGTATCGCTTAGGAAAAAATCTGGTTGTGCGCCTCCCTCGCATTGACTGGGCTGTGAGTGGTGCAGAGGTAGAATATATGTGGCTGCCTAAGCTGGCTCCATTTTTGCCTATTTCTGTTCCCGTGCCTTTGTGTAGAGGAGTTCCTACAGAAGACTACCCATGGTCTTGGTCAATCTATCACTGGATTGAAGGGCAAAATCCAAGAGTTGGCGATATTTCCAATCTAGATTTACTGATCGATGATCTGGTGGCATTTATTCAAGCATTGCACAAAGTTAAATTACCAAATGGTCCTATGTCCAGTCGAGGGGTGCCGCTTGAAAACAAAGATGATAAGACCCGTAAGGCTTTGAAGGAGCTTGAAGGGACCCTTGATGTGCAGGCAGTCACTTCTCTATGGGAAATCGCTTTAAGATCGCCTAAATGGGTAAAGCCTCCTGTTTGGATACACAGTGATTTATCACCGGGTAACCTTTTGATGCGAAATGATAGGCTTTGTGCGGTGATTGACTTTGGCATGTTAGGGGTAGGCGACCCAGCCTGTGACCTCATTATTGCATGGAACCTTTTGCCAGCGAATAAGAGAGATCTCTTTTTTAGGAAAATGGGGGTCGATGAGGCTACTTGGCAGCGGGGCCGTGGTTGGGCTCTGTCTATTGCATTGATCGCATTGCCTTACTACAAAGATACTAATCCAGTGTTAGCGACTAGTGCGAGGCATGTTATCAAGGAAATCCTCCAGGAAGGCGCCTAATACAATGGGGATTGAACTTATGGTAGATGGGGGGGGCGGTGAGTTAGTTTCCTATCCGTTTGGGGAGAAAGAAAAAGCTTTGCGCCCGCGTTGCGGGCAAGGGGCATTTGCCCCTCTCACCAAAGGTGAGGCAAAGCTTGCCCGTTACACTCGGTTAAGCAATTGAACGATAAAAGGGGTAGTAGGAATCGAGCCCCACTTGCCGTAATTAGCTCGTTCCCCTGCCTCAACTACAGAGAGGTCTCGAAAAGCTTTTTCGCGATCGCCTCTGCAAAATGCACCTAAAGCACAACGCCTTTCGCTCTCAATATTACCTACGTGGGGGTAAGCTTTGGGGCCTAGGTAGTAGGCAGTCCATAACCAAGAATATAAATACCTTCGATCATTAAATACAGGCCCCTTCCATAGAGAATCCGCTGCTATTCTAAATTGCTCATAATCATTAAAGAACAGTTTCTCAATTCCTTGCAATTCTGGGTGCAATACAAGGCGATTCCCTAAATTTACTCCTTTCATAAGCAAAGCAAGAGATATGATATCATCGGTTATCGCGATTTCTTGATACTGCTCAAAATATAGTCTACACACCTCTCTTAAAAAGGAGGGTTCCTGGTACATAGCAAAGAATTCAGCAGCTTTTTCAAAATTTCCTAATTCAAAATAAGCTCTTCCTAATAAATCGACTATCTTTTGTTTCTCTATATTACCCATACTCTGTCCTGTAACCATGGGCTCAAGAATAGCGATTGCACTTATGCAATCTCCCTGATTATAGAATGTTTCTGCTTGAAAAATAGCTTGTTCTATCTCACTGGGAGCTGTTTCTGCTACGGGGAAGCGGGTATTTATCCACTCTATAATGTATGTCGATTTAGGAATAAATAACGAATCACATCTATCCAGGTAATAGGGCATTTCAATCGATTCTGCCTTTCTTAAATCTAATAAAGCAGCCTCACGGTTTCCTTTTAAAAGATAAACCAACCCGCGCTCTATATATCGATCTTCATCACCGGCATACTCTTGAATTAAAAGGGTGTAT
>JAGOSM010000030.1 GCA_018062315.1 Simkaniaceae bacterium
AATCAAGTTTTCATTGCCAATAAGGTTCAAATTCGCAATAATACTGCTCATTATTCCGGATTAGCTCAGCGGTAGAGCAGCGGACTGTTAATCCGTTGGTCGCTTGTTCGAATCAAGCATCCGGAGACTTACTGGTTGATGTGGCATTGTTGCTAGGGTCAAAAACGGCTCACGCAGTGTCACAAGCAGCCTTTTCCCTTCCAATTGGAAGTTCGAAAATACAAAATTCAAAAGTTGCTGTTTTTCACTTAGTTTCGAACTCATGAAGAGTTCTTTCGCCCGTTTTGCCAAATCCAAGACTGTTTTTGCTGTGATAATACAAGTTTCGTCTGCATTGACGTGAGCTTCCATCTCCGATGTGATCTCTCGCTGCCTTTTCTTATACTCTTCCAGCTTAGAATGGTAGGTTTCAGAATCAATACCCCCATCTAAATGCATATCAACTAATTTAGAGAGTCTGTTTTGGATAGAATCCAGTTCCTTACGAAGTGTTTCTTGAGAGATGTTGAAGAAGGCTTGGCTCTCGGCATAAGCCTTTTTTAGGTATTCCACAATTTCCTCAATCATAGCATCTGGAAGCTGAATCCGATCTAGATACTCCATCAAAGGCGCGAGCAGGTCCTCTTCTCGCGTCCAGAGCTTTTGGCATACTCGCTTGGAGTTGGTGCAGCTATAATAAATATATTTTTTCTTCTTGATATCCCCCGTCACTCCACATCCACAATGCTTACATGAGATAAGCCCTCTGAAAAGGATAGGTTTGGCTGCATATTGGAAAGGCTTCTTATTGTGTCCAACCATGACTTCTTGAGCTTGATCAAACAAGGCTTCTGACACAAGAGGAGGATATTTGTGAGGAAAAAACTCTCCCTTAACTCTCATAATTCCAAAGTAGAAGGGGTTCTTAAGAGTGATTTCTACTCGACTCATAGTGATCTCATTGCCTTCTTTGTTTTTCAAGCCAAGTCTTGTCATTTCATTGGCTATCGTTTGGAATGAGTGGAGTCCACTTGCGTACATCTCAAACATTTTCACAACAAATGGGGCTGCTTCTTGATCTACTTCGATAGCTTTCTTCCCTGTTGGCAAGGTCACATTCTTGTAACCATAGGGCGCTTTGCCAATCCACTCGCCATTTTTTACACTCTGTTCCTTGCTACGCTTAACATTATCGCTAAGTTGCCTGACATAACTAGAGGCGAGGAGTACTCCGATGTCCCACTGCATTAGTTGATGGCTATTAGAGTTTCGGTTAACTACTAAGCCCTCTCTGAGAAAGTGAAGCTCTACCTTTCCCTGTTTACGCATTTCATCTAGAAGAGGTGTTTCTCGGAAGCTTCTCTGGAGGCGATCTACAGTATCTGTAACTAGGGCTATAGGCTCTTTTGACTGCTTTATATAGGCCAAAATTTGACTGAACTGCTTACGGGTTTCTTTTGTTGAGGATTCCGTAATTTGAAGAGTTTGGACCACTTGCAAATTCTTTCTTAAGGCGTATTCGGTCAGTCTTCTTACCTGAGCAGGGATGGATAGTCCCTCCTCTTGGTCTTTGCTTGATACCCTTGCTAGTACGATTGTTTTCATTTATGTCCGATTAATCTTCTCTAAAAGTTGTTCTAAATCTTCTTTTTTATAGAGGCGGTAGCTGTTTTGGGGATTGCGGTGGACTTTAATCTTCTGCTCTTTTTCCCAGTTTCGTAATGTATTCGGGGTTACGCCTACAAATGCGGCGGCTTCCTTAATGCGCATGAATTCGTGAATTTTTTTCATATTAGTTCCCCAATCCAAAAATCGCCAAAACTACAGGTTTAGCTACATTCCATAGAGTGATCAAAGAAGCTATGTTGTCAGCATACCCCGAGATTTCTTTGATTACCCCTTTGACCACGGATGGCTTCCGTTTTTCTTTAGGGAGACGTACCTGTTCTGTAATTGCACTTAAAAGCTCAATGATAACAGCTTGTTGATCTTGAGAAGCATCCTGGGCTTTACATACTGCCTCTGTGAACTCTTGAATGACTTTCTTGAACTCCTTCAGAGATGGATCACTAGATGCCACGCTTATTGAGGCATCGATATTTTGAAGATTTCCCGCTATGGAGCCTGTGTTAAGAACACCAATAGAACTTCGATCAATTGAGATGTTGTTCAATGTCAAATCTCCTACAATTGTTTTATATTTAGGGGAAGGCAAAGCATATCTCGGCATCATCCCCTTCGGCAATCCCGACATCCACTCCATCTCTTCGGCGAGATGATTCATGCCGCGTATGTTTTGTTCTTGCATAACTGATAACCTCTCTTGAACTAGGGACCAACATTTTAAACATAGAGGGTGCACTCGTTCTTGCCACTTAACATGGGCAAAAAAGGCGCTAGAGCATTGCGAGCACTTGTCTGTCGAATCTGTCATATAAGTAAGCCGTTTAAGTTTAAGAGATAACTATACCAAAGGTTACAAAACAGTACAATGGAAAGATGGTTTTTGCGAAACAAACCCAATTTCTCTACCCCATACTAATTGTTATATGTCCCTTCAGAGCACGAAGCTCATGCAAAGCTCGGAATAGACCATTTTCTAGCGTTCGTTCATATCGTGATAAGACACCCATCGCGCTACCAGAGCATCCTTCAAAAATTTCCTGATAAGTTTTTGTTTCCCAAGAATCATTTGCTGATTTTTTCAACATTAACCCTTCAATATGGACAATCCTTCGTAAACGCCAAAGGTTGGAAATGATTCGGTCTACAAGCACTTGCTCTAACTCTCCCATGGGGTGCAAAGAGGTATACAATTGTGTGGCAAATGAACCAAACTCTTCTCTTTCTTCTTCATCTATAGGCGTTCTTGACGACAGGATTCCATGTTGAATGGCATTTTGTGAGACGACAGCTTTGCCTTGAATCGAGTTAGGTCCAGTGGATTTTAAGCTGTTGGTTTTGTTAGCGATTATTTGTTTTTGACTACTCATATCTACTCCTTTTGGAAACCTTCCGATTTCTTCTTTCCCTAGGGAAATAGGAAATCGGAAGTAGTTAGGGGGTTATAGAAGACCAAGCTGTTTTGCCTTGGCTTTTCTAGTTTCAATTTGTGATTTAGAAAGGCTGGTTTTTTCGGTAATTTCTTTGATAGAAAGTCCCTCTTTAACAGCGTTTGCGACTGCGATAATTTCATCATCGATTGTTGGTTCGCTGACTTCCCATATCCACAGCCCATCTTCTATCTCTTTTATTTCCGCATGAAAAGGCTCTGCTTCTTTACCTGTAAAATGCCTTGTCTTCTCAAATATTACGTCAAAACTAGCACCTTGCTGTTGTTGATATCCTTGGGCATGTTTCAAAACCATGACTGCATCCAAAACATCTTCTTTTTTGCTACTTCCACGCTGAGCACCACTTTTCCCAGCATGATGTACAAGAAGGACAGATTTTCCTTTGCGTCTTAGGCTTAAGAGCCAATCTTGAATCTCTTGCCAACTGTCAGCATCATTTTCTTCAACACTTCGAAAAAGAGATGACACATTATCAAGAATGAGTAGCACGCTGTCGCCTAGAGCCTCTTCTAACAAGATTTGCCCTCCCTTGGTTGATAAATCTGGCAATGATCCATCCTGTAAATCAGGTGTAATAAGCCTAAAATGATCTGTTTCTGGGAGTGGAATATCGCTCATAAGAGATAGTCGCTTTAATCGCTCCTGCATGACAGTAGCAGGCATTTCCCCATCAATATAGAGGACTTTGCGGGGTTTAGAAGCTGTCCATTTTAAGAAAAGGCTTCCAGTTGCTACAGCATAAGCAATGCCTAAAGCAATATGTGTTTTGCCGACCCCGCGTTTTGCATAGATCATGCACATGCCTTGCTCTGGTAAGAATGGAGATAAGATATTTTCTCGAGGAGGAAAGTACATTTCTAAGAAATCATTTAGAGATACGACTTTAAGCCTTTGTTGAGGCTTGGATAGGTAATCAGGGGTACTTGCACTGATCTCAAGTAATTCGCCAATAGTGTGACCTCCCATAAGCCAGTCACTGACATCCTGTCCATGGGATTCTGTATAGACAAGACCTGGTAAATCAACCACACGCAAACGCCTTACTTTGCCATACAGCTCTTTGCAAAGGAGGTCTCTTCTGTCATAACCAGTTTTGTCCATGTCATAGAGAATGACAACATCTGCATCTTTTAGAATTTCTGTGAATTCATTCGACCAGTAGAGAGACTCTTGTGTGGTGGTAGCAGTAAGACCGCCTTTCACTAATCGGTCTGCGTCTTTTTCGCCTTCGACTAGGAATATAGTATTTTCATTATCAATACCTTCTAGCAACCCTGGTAGTCGATAAAGTGTTTTTGGGCATCCCTTCAGATTTTTGATGATATTTCCATCTACATCACATCGCTCCCAGTGGAAACTTTTGGGTTTTCCATTGAGACCAGGTTCAAGCCTTACCTTGGTAAAAAGAGTGGTCCCTTTCTCATCACAATAGGGGTACTCTATTCTTAGAGGAGTCGTTAACTTTTTCTGAAATAGATCACTAAGAGTGGAATCTATGCTCTCACACACCTCTTTAGGCGAGCACCCAGCGTGGCAGTGAAGGAGGATTGTTCCATCACTAGCTTCTTTGATAGAAAGGCTGGGATTTTGGTCATCATGGGCAGGACAACAGGTTAGATATCCATCCCCATTCCTTTTTGGGCGATGCCCTGTTTTTGCTTCGAATCTACTTAGACATTCATTGATATACATATTTGTTACCTCTTTAATTGGTTAAAATTTTTGCATTGAAAACACTCGCTCTGCCTCCTGAAAGACTGCTTTCTCAAACTTCTTGCTGCATTCGCTATTGATGGGATGAAAGATCGTGATGTTGTTCTCTCCAACACGCCTTGTTGGATAAGTCAATCGATATCCATCCCCATCTCTTTTTGTGAAAATCCCAATAGAACCGAGGTATAACCCTTCCTCAAAGAACACATGAGCAAAGCCAATCAGCCCGTTACAAGGCTTGACGGGGACGATTTCTACTTTTTTGATCTTCATATCGAGTGCTACTTATTTGTTTGTTACGACGGTCAATTTGGTATAAAAGCGCAAAGAACCCAGCGAGGTTGGAAAAATCCTTTACCTCTGATTTCACCTGGGGAAATTTGGGTTCTTTAGTTTTCATACCCCCATCGTAGTTAGTATTTATTTTTACCTATGGATAAGGGAAGGAATGGGAGGGGTCGCATTGTTCTCCCGAGGGATGGATGGTAGCCAATGGGAATTGTATGGGAATTTTTTGAACCAAAATGAGGGGGCTTTCTTGTAGTAATTCTTATCTGTATCTGCTATCCTTTTGTAAGGTTTTGTAATGTAGTATTTTTAAAATGAAGACTTTAACGAATAGATATACAGAATTGTTTCAGGGACGCTTCAAAGTGTTGGGGCATTTTGCCGATCAGGTCTTTGCTGCGCAAAATCTGCGCCTATTCTTCAAATTGCTAGCAGAAAACGTGGTTCCACTGCTCTCAAAAGGAACTTCATATGAAACGTTCTATCTTTATTGGACTAAAGAAAAGGCGAATTTCAGAAAGAACCACTCCGAAACGGAGACAGAAGCTCTGCAAGAATTGCTCGATGTTTTAGAGAAAATACAGTCTCTCCTAGATAGGGAAAACCTTCTAGAAAATCCTGCAATTAACGAAAGGCTTTCAACGATTGAAAATATCCTCAAAGGGGCAGATAGGTATAGATTCGTTATGCCGCCTCATTACGAAGCTGTTTATGATCACATTTGTTTGCTCTGTAAAGATGTTCTCCAGTTAGGACATATTGAGTTAATGAAGGAGTTTGGAGAAATTGTCTTTACTAATGAAGCCATTGTTGATCCCGAGACTCAGAATGTTATCTATGCTCAAGTCCCTGGTTTTTCGGGTTTTTCCTTCGCGCCAATTCGCTCTAAACTTCGAGCTTTAAATCAGGTCTTTTCTTGGGACAATATAGATCATGAATGGGCAATTTGGGAGCACCTAGAACTTGCTCGTTGGTGTTGGGATACTCCAGCAAGCTATTTCGAAGACAAAAAGCTCGAGTACCAAACTATCCAAACCTGTGAAAAAAGTGCTTTCCTTCTCAACATGCATGCCTTTTGGGTGGAAATGCATCAAATCAAAACTAAGATCGACTTCCAAAAGCATATCCTCTTCTTTGATAGAGATCGATTTGTCCAATATCTTGAAATTATTCTGAACAAGATACTTCTTCACCAAGAAATAGGTTTGGACCAGTATTCTGGACAAGAAAAAACTCCCTATTCCTTGATGTTAAGGTTAGATGACAATGAGCTTCAGCTTGAAGTGATCTGGGTAAAAGATGCTGATCCAGAAATCTTTGTAGTTCACACATTCAGGAGAGATTCTTCTCCCTATCGCATGATAAAACAGCTCTTAGATGCCGATATAGGGGAGCATATTTCTGTAGAAAATTATGCTACAGAGAGTGTGGCTAAAATTTTTGACAGGATAAAACTAAATCCGATAGTAGAAAAACTCTTCTTTAGAAGGATCGATCAACACTCTGTTAGCCCCATAAATCGATGCCCTGTGTTAAAGGATTTGCCTCAGAGTGAATTAGATGAAGTAAACACCTACATTAAAAGCCTCGAATCTATCGAGAGTGGTTGGTATCGCAATAGACTACACTATGCTCAAGGGGCTTCTCTATGAATTCTAAAGTTGAGCAAAAATATGTAGATTTTTCAGAAGCAAGAAGCTTTGCTCGATCTCTTGGCTTAAAAAGCAGAACCAAATGGGAAGAGTGGGTAGCTTCTAACGAGTTGCCTCTTGATATTCCAAAACATCCAAGCAGAGTCTATACAGGAAAAGGATGGACTAGCTGGGGTGACTTTTTAGGAACTGGCAACAAAGCCCCTAAAGATTATGATTATCGCCCTTTTTCAGATGCTCGGCTGTTTACACGAGCTTTAGGATTAAAAAACACGGCTGAATGGAAAAAATGGGCTGGTTCAAAAGAAAGACCTCAAGATATTCCCAAAAATCCCCAACAGGCTTACAAGACAAAGGGCTGGGTAGACTTTGCTGATTTCCTTGGCACAGCAACTATTCCTAATCAAAAGACTTTTCCATCATTTGAAGAAGCTAGAGATTTTGCAAGGTCGTTAAAGTTAGGTGGCAAGAAAGAGTGGATTGAATGGTATGAGATTCATCAACCTTTGGAATGGGCTAAATGGCCTAACCACTTATACAAAGATAGCGGATGGAAAGGCTGGAATGATTTCTTAGGAATAACAACTCCTGCAATTGATCGTCGTCGTAAATACCGTTTATCGCAAACTCGAGAGTACTGTTCATTCGAAGAAGCTCGTATTTACGCTCATTCTTTGAAACTCACAAGCATGACAGATTGGAAAAAATTAGTTCAGGAAAATGCACTGCCATCCCATATTCCTTCTTACCCATCTCAAGTCTATAAAAATAAAGGATGGAAAGGGGTTGGAGACTTTCTTGGAACTGGGACCATAGCATCTCAAAATCGCAAATATAGACCATTTGAAGATGCTAAAGCCTATGCTCAATCTTTAGGGTTAAAAAGCTCACAGGAATGGAGAGACTGGGCAAAAACAGATGCTCGTCCAAGCGATATTAGTGCAACTCCTTGGAAAGCTTATGCTGGGAAGGGCTGGAATGGGATGGGAGATTTTCTTGGAACGGGTATTGTTGCTCCGCAAAATCGAGAATTTCTATCCTTTGAAGACGCTCGTAATTTTGCACATACTTTAGGATTATCGGGGAAGGAAGAATGGGCTAAATGGGCGCAAACAGATCAACGTCCATCAAATATTCCTGCATCACCCGATCAAGTTTACGCCAAAAAAGGTTGGAATGGATGGGGAGACTTTCTCGGAACTGGGTACACCGCCCATAAAAACCGCACTTATCGTTCATTTCATGAAGCTCGTCTCTTTGTTAGAGCCCTTGGATTGCAAAATAAGGAGGACTGGGCGCGATGGGCAAAATCCAAAGAAAGGCCAGAAGACATCCCTAAAAGTCCTGATCACATTTATCAAGCGGAATGGCAAGGTTGGGGCGATTGGCTAGGGACAGATAGGGTAGCAAACCAGAACAAAGAATTTCTATCCTTTGAAGAGGCTCGAGATTTTGCAAGGTCATTAAAATTTCAAAGCCAGGGGCAATGGCGCGCCTGGGCTAAAACTACAAACAAACCCGAAAACATCCCTGCGAATCCCGCGGGAGTTTATGAGGATAAATGGATAGGTTGGGGTGATTGGCTTGGTATTGTAAACAGCTGGAATGAGAGCAATATCAGAGCATTTGTTTCCTCTTTACTACCTCATTTGAACACGTTTTCAGCCGCAGGCTTGTATGTGCTGTTTCAGCAAACAGGTATTTTAGAGATCACTCCTGGTAGCAGGGGGCAATCTTTTGTTCAGGCTTTAAAAACTGGCAGGTTTCCCAAAGAAGAGTTAGAAAAATTCGTTGCAGGAGAACCTTCACTAGTTAACGAATTCTTCGATGACTCTGAGATGTCTCTTGAAGGCCAAGAAGAGAAGTCTACAGATGATCCTCTTATTTCAGAAGATAAGTTGCCTATCGAAGAAACCCTTATTCAGGGAGACCTTCCGAGCATAGATACCCAAGGGATTTTGGCAACTTTAGATAGCAAACTCTTTTCTACTTTAGATAAGGAAGCCATCGATTTCTTTATCAAAGAGGCTGTGGCAAGGATTTGGCAACAAGCATTCTTAGATGAGGCCAAGGCGGTCGAGCAACTAGAGCTGTATGGCGACGAGGGAACGTACTCTCAAGAAGTCAAACGCCTATTTCTTCATGATTATCAAGGTGCTAAAAGCCTTCAAATTCCATTTGGATACTGTTTTCCTCATCAACCCCTCTTGATGCAGCTCTACACCGCTTATTTGATCAAAACTCGCAAAAGACTTGGTAATTGGTCGGGAACTGGTGCGGGAAAAACTCTCTCTGCAATTTTAGCAAGCAGAGTGATCCATGCTGGATTAACTGTCATTTGCTGTCCCAACAATGTTATAAGCAATTGGAAACGCAACATCCTAGAAATCTATCCCGAAAGCTCTGTCTTTATCAAAGAGACCGATGTAAAAAAAGATACGTCAAAAAAACCTAAATATCTGATTTTGAACTATGAGTTTTTTCAGCAGCCAAAAGCAGAGCAAAAGCTCAAGGCTCTGGTAGACAATAATATCATCGATTTTATCATCATTGATGAGATTCACTACTCAAAGCAAAGAGAAGCTGAAAAAATTTCTCTCAGAAAGGCAACAATATCAGCTTTTCTATCTGAAGCCTCAGCTCAAAACGAAAACCTGCATGTTTTAGGGATGTCTGCTACCCCTGTAATTAACAACCTCTTCGAAGGGAAGACCCTAATTGAGATGGTGACAGGTGTTCATCATGATGAATTGAATACAAAACCCACAGTCCCTAATTGCATAGCCCACTACCAAAAATTTGTCTCTCATGGCATTCGATGGATACCTAAATATGACTATCGCTTAAATCTTCATACAGAACGCATTGATTGTAGCGAGTATCTTTCAGAAATTAAACATCAAAGTGCCTATGGATCAATGGTGGATTTAGAAGCTGTCTTAACCAAAGCAAAACTTCCCTTTATATTGGATTCCTTAAGGCCGAAAACAATCGTATACACGCACTACTTGAAGGACATTCTTCCTGTTTTGCAAGAGGCTGTAGAAAATAAGGGATGGCGAGTAGCTGTATTCACTGGAGAGAATAAAGATGGTTTGGATGCATTCATTGATGGAAACGCGGATGTTTTGATTGCCTCAAGCTGTGTAGGTACAGGTGTAGATAGGCTTCAACACGTTTGCAATAGGCTTATCGTAAGCTCATTGCCTTGGACTCATGCGGAGTTCGAGCAGCTTAAGGGAAGGATTTACAGGCAGGGACAAATAAAGGATCATGTCGATGTGCTTGTTCCTCTAACTTATGCTGATGTTAATGGAGAGGAGTGGTCTTGGTGCAATTCTAGATGGAAGCGTATTCAATTTAAAAAATCCATATCTGATGCTGCTGTAGATGGAGTGATTCCAGAAGGGCATCTTCGTACTCCCGCACAGGCTTATAAAGATACTATGCTTTGGTTAGAGCGACTTGATCGAGGTGAAATCTATGAAATAGAGAGACGTAAGATTTCCATACCTCTTATTGGAGAGGTAAAGCCCAATGTCAAAAGAAGAATGGGTGATCTCTCTCAAATGAATTCTCGCATAAACCATGCTTCAAGTAGCCAGACGCATAAACGATTTTTAGATCACCCTGAAGAATGGGAATGTTATCACTCTACCTATCGCGAAGATAGAAAAAGCTGGCCTGTTGTTCCCTATGAAGAAGCTGCCAAATGGTTTAAGGCAAGACCTCACATGGTAATTGGGGACTTTGGATGTGGAGAGGCACTTTTAGCTGCTAACGTTGAAAATAAGGTCTTTTCTTTTGATCATGTGGCCATCAATGAGAATGTCACTGCGTGTGATATGTGCCATACCTCTTTAGATGACGCCTGCCTAGATGCCGCGGTCTTCTCTTTGTCCCTGATGGGATCAAACTTTGTCGATTATCTAAAGGAAGCGCACCGTTGCTTAAAGTTAGATGGTCACCTGTGGATTGCAGAGCCTACTTCACGCATACAAGATATCGTGCTATTCCGTGATCTTCTATTCAGATTGGGATTTGATGTCAGCCGAGTCGATGAGAAGTGGAAGTTCATGTTTATCAAAGCCATCAAATCAGAAAGAGAAATCAATATAAGTTCTTTAAAAGAAATTAACACACAATCTATCTTACACTGAATTATTTTAATGCGATCAAAGGAAGAGATGAAGGTCCAGAAAAATGAGATAAAAAAAATGACCTTGCGGGAGATGAAAAATAATCATCCCGAGATATTCAATAGGTTTGAAAATTTGGCTAAACCCTACTGCACAAGATTATTCGATCTTGGTGAGGAAAATAAAGGGATTCCAGACTTTATCGCTAGCGGTACATTTGTTCGTATAGGGGGACGGCCTGGAATACTTACTAATCACCATGTTGCAATGATATTCGGTCTAAGAAAGCGGAGTTTTATATATGTGCCTGGGTATAAATCTGAAAAAATACATGGACTTCGATATAAGATTATAGTTTCCTTGCCTCACTATCCTGCTGATTGGGAAATCAAGGGCGTTGATATTTCATTCATAGAATTAGAATCAGAAACAGCTATCATTGATCTTGGTTATGATATTTGGGACCTTGATAAATCAGCACAAAAGCATTTTTCTGAAAAAATCAACATGCGGAAAAAAGGGGCTGTGCATGATTGGATTTGGGGTTTTGAAGCCACCCCTTCTGAAAAAGTATCCCAGCAAGAAAATACCCTGATTTTTGAAAAATCAGGGTTTCACTTTTTAGGACCAGAGAGTTCAGATTTATTCAGCTCTATAGTTAGAACTTCCAATGGCGACTTTAGCAAAAAAGTTGATGAGCTATACTGTGAAATCAACCGTGAAGGGGTAGATGCAGTCCTTTTGCCTGATTCATATGGAGGAACGAGCGGTAGTGCCGTGTGGAGGGGGGCTGGAAATCTACCAGAAGAGAGTATATCTGATTTTGATTTAACTGGTGTGCAAGCAGATGAACTTCAGTGGGTCGGTCCTGCTGTAGCGGTTATCTTCCGAGGTCCTTGCTCATTATACGACACATTTTATAAATTTTGCCTACATTACATTACGCATGAGGATGAGATTGCTGCCTTACAAAATGCAGGATTCATAAAACTCGATTAATGGACTCCGAGTAAGAAAATAGCCTGGTTTTCGAGGGGATGATTCCAAAGACTATCAGAGAGTATAAGGTGTCCTTACATCACGGTTAGCAAGTCAGAAAAATTTAGCTGAGATTGATTCTTACCGCATAGGGTGCACCATTTTTGCTCATATACAATATCGTCGGCGCGAGCTGTCCATTCATGCCCTTTTTTACAAATCATTTTTATCTTAGTTTTTCCGTGTAAATATTCCGTTGATAAACATTTACCTCCATGACTGCTCGCAAATTCTTGGAAATATTCTATTGAGTATTTCCGCCTACTATTTCGTGCACAAATAGGGCATCCAGACTTTCTTTTTGTTCGGTTTACAATCGTTGCTTGCCAGGAATGACCTTTTTCACACTTCCACGCAACTTTTTTGCTTACATGAGGAGTACAATCAGATGGATTGAGCCCTTCGTTTAACTCATAATCCCATTCAGACAAGATTTCAGGGTATAAAGTTGCTAAATTATTTGTCTTGGAAGCATAACGCCCATAGCAAAATGGACAACCAGAACCTTGAGCTCTGCTACTACAAACTGCTTGCCATTCATGACCTACGCGGCATTTCCACCAAAATTTTAGATTGCAGTTTGGAGTGATCTCTTCAGGAGGAGCGCCATTTTTTTCATGGTGCCATTCAGTTGCTAATTGTGGATGTATTTTTGCTAAATTCCATTCACTAGTTGCTCTATTAGGAAGAATACGAGGGCAGGAAGGGCAACCTGTATTTTGGCCTGAACGAGTATTTAGCGAAGTTTTCCAAGTGTGCCCTTGCTCACATCGCCACCAAACATCTTTATTTGCCCCAGGTTTAAAGTGCTCAGGAGATAAGGGAGCATTTAAATCATATGCCCATTCTTTTGCAAGATCTGGTCTTTTGCTAGCAAGTGAAAGCTCATAAGGAGGGGCAGGAAGCTGAGAAATCATTTCTCGGTATAGTTTATTATTAAGAAGAGAGCCCCCATTAATATACTGTTGAAGCTTTTTGCGTTCTGTATCGGACAAATTAGCAAACTGAATGATTTGATGAATAAGACTAGAGATTATCGGAAAAGGATTATTTGACCATTTAAAAGAAATGTCACGTTCACTTAATAGCGGCAATCCCTTTTCTCTTAAACGAAATAGCTGAATACCCTTTTCTTCAAATATTTTTTGTTTGAGGGTGTCAGTACTTGATTTGTCTTGATGCCAATAGACTCCATCAATCTCTATTCCAATTTTTTTATCGGGAAGAAATATATCACATTCATAGGTTTCTATTTTTTCACGCCAAGAAACATTAGAAAAGAGAGCTTTTATTTCAGCATAAACAGCGATCTCTATTCTAGATGTTTGGTTCGTACATTTGGGGCAACCTGTGCTGTTGTGAACTCTAGTGCCAATAGTTCCTTGCCATTCATGGCCATGTTTGCAAATCCACCAGACTTTTGTTGTGCCTGCTGCTATTACATCTTCGGGGGTTAATGGTTTGTTTTTAGTCGGATGCCAGTCTTTTGCAATATCAGGGTGTAGAAGCGCAAGGCTATTATCACTGCACAATTTGCGATTTAAGCAATAAGGACAGTCACCGTTGTAACCTTTTCTGGTTTTATTTGAAATTGTAGCCTGCCATGAATGATTTTTTTCACACTTCCACCAAACTTTTTGATTTGCTCTCGGAGTGAGCTTGAGTGGGTCAAGATGTGTATTCTTTTCAAAATCCCATTCTTTTAATAATTCTGGATATATTAGAGCGAAATTTCGTTTTTCAGTGGGTTTTTGGCCAGCACAGTAAGGACAACCCATCCCTCGATTTCGGCTGTTGATGACAGCTTCCCATTCATGATTTTCTATGCATATCCACCATGCTTTTATCCCCGAGCCTGGCGAGACATTATTTGGAGTTAAATCTCCATTTTTTGATGGATGCCATTGTTTTGCTACGTTAGGATTTTTTAATTGTAAGGTGTTCTCATTTAGAGCTAACCCTGAGGCTTGCTCAATTGAACGCCCCTTCTTTAATAATTCGATTACGTGCGTATAGGCGCGCCCATAGTGTTTTGCCGTTTCTTTTATTGTTTTAAACTCATTGCCCTCTACTTGAATGGGGATGCCAGCGTTCTTAGATGCAAAGCTTGGGGGAGGTGCAAGACCCACAGCTTCCTCAGGGGACCAACCTTTTGAAAGACGATAATCAACTGTATTGCGTGATTTACCAAATGCTTTCGCGGCACCTTCAAGGGAATCATATTCCTTTCCTTGAATAATAATTTTTCTTTTATTGGTTGGACCCATTTTATGGTTTTCTTAGCCTATAAGAATTAATAGGAAACGATTATACCTCTTACGAAAAAGTTTTCCATAGTTTCATGATAGAATTTTAGAAGCCATGAAGTTGATTGCGCTTGTTTGGGCTATCCGAACCTATGACTATTTTGGCCCAACTTTTGGGAAAGTCCACCCATAAGGAGTTGACTGCTAAAACGCTGAGAAAAAGAAACCCAGTCAAAAGTTCGAAGTGTTCCCAGTATCTGGAGAATTAGCTCGGGAGAGGGGGTGGCGCAGAGAGCCATTTGGGAGGGCCATCTTTGGTCCTTCGCTCCTCGCCCATAGCGGAAGGCTATGGGCCTCGTCTCGAATCACCAAATCTGATCCCTCCAAATGACTTCTGCATCCACCCCCCTCTCCCCCGCCAATTCTATCCATCATGGGAAGGAAAAGAATGGGGGGGCAGTAAGGGAGAAAAGTTGTAATATTTTTTTAATATTGTAAAATTAAATATTACAATTTAGTTAAAGAATATGTGTACATTACTATTATTTTTCGTTCTGCTATAATACTTATTATGGATGCTATAAATTTCATGAATCCTAGCGAAGTTATGAAATATTATGACATTGTTAAAATGTCGGATGGGGCTTCATTAGAGACATGTGATACTTTTTTGTTCTGCGAATATCACTATGATGAGCGCCGTAAAAGACTAAATGCTCTTTTTATTCAACAGATATCCTCTTCCTTCCCAGAAAGTGTTTTACTATTAGAAGGATTTGAGTCTCTCGTATCCATAGAAAAATGCCCGTTGCCTTATCGGGAGATTCCCGATATAGCTAGGTTTGGGTGGGATATGAACGAATATGTTCGGTTCAATGAGGCCCCGCTTATAGTGGCATTAGCTGCTAAAAATATTGGAACTTATCTAACGACAGACTTTGGTTTAGAGCTTGATCGTCCTTTTAACTGGGAGTATGCACTACAAATTCAACTGGATTCTTCAGGCATAGATGGTTTGCCTAAGGAGTACATTCAAGAAATTCATCGTGTTGCTCTACTTATTGTTCAACATGAAAAAAAAACAGGTCTCTCGACTCTACAGTCGCAGATGTCTGAATATTTGATCGGTCCATTTATTGATAAGATTTTTTTGCGTAAAACTTTTCTAGACCATTTTTTTGAAGAAACTTCGCTTAGATTGGCAAAATTTATACCACTTCGCAATAATTTTATGGTTTCTTCTCTTAAAGGGATTCATGAAACTTTACCTCCCGGGAGAAAATGTGTTTTAGTGGCGGGAGTTGAGCACTTAGCTCCAACTCTATTAGAAACTTCTTACGGCCCACTTTTCTCACTAGAAGCTTTGTATGACTATATGAAAATTACACCGCATCATATTGCAATCTTAAGGCCAACTGATCCCCCTCCCCTTACTTGTGATGGGGTCAGGCCGGACATTCGGACATTTGAGAGTGGAATGGAAAACTTTGACTAAGCTTGAGCCACCCAAAAGTTTGTAACGTGACTAGTAGCTGGAGAATTAGCTCAGGAGAGGGGAATGGTGCGAAGATGATACCCCTAAAAACCATCCGCCCTCATTCCCCGCTCCCTCGCTAATTCTAGCCATTCAGGGAAAGGAATAAGAAAGCCGGAAGGGGAGGGCTGCGCAGGGCCCTTTCTTAGCTTAGGAGCATGATTGCAATTGTGAGTTAATATTTCGTTCTTTGGCGTAGGAGAAAATTGATAAAAAATTAAAAAAATTTATACGTCTACACAGAAAAATACTAATCTTTTATATAAAATATCCTCGGAAGAAGACGTATGGCTTACGAGTCACAAACGCCGTAACATGGTCAAAAAAATCAACAATTTTAATAGGAGATGGGGATGGGATTAAAAAAAATTAGCTTAGTAGCGATGATTCCTTTATTTTTCATATCGACTGGCTTACATGCTGGTGATGGAGGAGATGGAGGAAAAGGTGCTCCCTCAATCAAGGATGGGGGTAATGGTGGAAATGGAGGGAATGGTGCTAATGGGGGTAATGGAGGAAATGGGGGACAGGGTGGTTTTGGTTCGTCTAGTGGAGGGAATGGTGGGAACGGAGGGAACGGCGGATAGGAATGGGAAAAAGCATTTTTTTTAGAACTACAATTTCAATTGTATTCTTATTGATTTGCTCGGTTAATATTTATGCTGACGGCGGCCATGGAGGGCGTGGTGGGGATAGCATTTCCGGCCCGGGTGGGGATGGGGGACGTGGAGGTGACAGCTTCTCTGGAAGAGGAGGTGATGGTGGTTATGGGGGCAATAGCCAGCAAGGTACTGGTGGGAATGGTGGGAACGGGGGTGACGGTCCTGGCGGAGGAGGAAAAGGAGGTTCGGGTGGCAGTGGGCCTGAAGGAAATGGAGCAAATGGAAACGATGGAAACACGAGATAATCGGGATTAAAAAAATATGAAAATTTTAAGAATTTTACTTGGAAGCTCATTGGTTTGGCTTACTGTGCCTGTGTTATGTGTCAATTCCAATTTAGATGTGCCCGGTGTAACTGAAAAGCAAAATGGCCAGATAAAGCATGGAAAAAATGGGAAGAATGGTCAGAACGGAAAAAATGGCCAAGATGGGCAAGATGGAAAAAACGGGGGAAATGGTGGTCGTGGGGGAGATGGAGGTGCCGGTTGGGAGCGTGGAGGGAATGGCGGTAACGGTGGCAATGCAGGTGAGGCTGGAGATTCATTGACTGATGCCCTGTCAGAACAAGTTAATGGACAAGTTGACGAATGGGAATACAGTCTCCTTAAAGACACCTGTAGACAGATCATAGCCAGTACTATTTCCAGGTTTGATGATCCCTCCGATAGCATATGCTTGGAGACCTATAAGCAGAGTATTTCCAATTATTTGCTCCATATTGGAACGTCAGCGGCCCAAAAGATATGGCAGGAGTACGAAAATGTTAAATGGAGTTACCCAGCCATTACGAGTGTATAAACGAAAATGAGGCATAAGTCTGACTAATATAGCAGGCTTGTAAATTACAAGTTACAACTTCAATATCCGAATGTCCGGCCTGACCCCAACCCTTTCTTATTGGATAAGGCTCTCCCAGTAGGGCTGCATCTCTTTAGAAAGCCGTTTTGTAACTTTTTTCAGCTTGATTTTTCTTTTAGGTTTTTCCAAATCTACAAGAGCAAAAGTTTGATGTTTGGTAAAAGGTATATTATTTACTAAACAGTAGGAGCCATATCCTGCATTAAGAATAGTATATAATTCATCGAGATGGGTATGCGTAATCATCGTTTTCCAAGCATTTTTTGTCTTTTTATGATGTT
>JAGOSM010000083.1 GCA_018062315.1 Simkaniaceae bacterium
GTTAGCACCACCAATGATAAGCAAGGTAGGCATAGAGAGAGTAGTGATAAGCTGCCTATAGTCAGGATTTGGCGATGTTGATCTGCTATATTACTTTCGTGAACCTCTCTCTGACGTTCTGGTGTCAGAAAGGTTGGGTCAACCAAGATAAGTCCTCTCAGTTGCTTGGGATTTTGACTAGCAGCCAAAGCTGCGGTCATGCCTCCCATAGAATGGCCTAGCAGTACCGGGTTTATGAGCTTGAGCGCTTCGATAAGATGTAAGATATCGGCGGCAAGTATGTCATAGGAATAGCCTTGGTTCGGGGGGCTGGAGTTCCCGTGACCTCTGGCATCCGGCATGATAACATCGTAATTTGCTTCTAGTGCGCGAGCCACAGGAGTCCAGCACGTTCCATTCGTCATTAATCCGTGCAGCAAAACAACAGGTGGTTTGTTTCCTCCAGTTCGGAGGTAGTGGATATTGATCCCATTTACCTGGCAGGTTCCCGTTGTCCATTTACTCATTGCTTCTTCCGTAGATCCAAGACATGGTTCCTACAAGTCTCTCGCCAACCAAAATTCAATGCTTTCTTCAGACAAGGTTTTCTCTAGACTGTCAAAATGACTTTGCATCATTTTTAATGATCTCGATGTTAGACACGGCAATGGCCTATTTTGGTAAAATTTTTTTTAGAAATCATAGAAGAAAGAGGGAAAGTTTTCTAGTCAAAAGTTCTGAATGCGTAGAGCCTCCTCTGTTTTTCCTCTTTGTCATGATATACCAACTCTTCAACTTGTTTGGGTATAAATGTCTTGCAACCTACAAAATTTTTGAATAGTCTGTTGAGTAGCTAAAGTAGGGAGTTAAAGTGGGTAAAGTCTTTCGTTTTTTTGCGGGCGCGTTAACGATCATTGCATGCGCAGGATTTGCGGAATCTGATCAGAATCCACAGATAGATTATTGTAAAGCGAGCTGTCCTTCTATTAGACCTGATCTTAAATGCGATGTGGGGATTTCAGTCTCTTCCGATTTTCTTTATTGGAAAACAAGCCAAACTGGGAACTGGTATGGCCAGGCTGCTAATTTCCATACGTCGATTCCGAATCCAGCCGGTGGAACCAACAATTTTTTTGGTGATTACAAGAACCCCGACTATCAATTCGACCCAGGTGTACGCGTTTCTTTTGGATTTAGACCGCACTATGATCACTGGCAAATTGACTTTGTCTGGACTCACATGAATTCGAAAGCTTTGGGATCTTCTGATCTCCCTGGAGTATTTGAATCCTGGGTCATCATCCCAAATCCTCTTTTTTTCGTTCCTCAAATTCTGAACAACAACAGCGTGAACGCAAACGCTGTCTGGAGATCTAACTACAATACGATCGATTTGGATATCAACAGAGAGATTCCCTTGGGCAAATATTTTGGACTCAAAGGTCACTTTGGTCTTAAAAATCTATGGCTCAATGAAAAATATTATATTTTTGCCCTCGCTGCTTACACAGATGAACTTCCTGATCCACTTATTGTCGTCAATTCCGAATCCAATATGGCGCAAAGGGTCTGGGGAATAGGTCCTATGGTGGGCTTGGACTCGTTTTGGAAAGTTTATAAAGGGTTCAATCTGTTCGGAAAAGCTACGGTTTCTCTCGTCTGGAGTCATGTCAAATCTACTGTTGTGGGACAATTTTTTAATGGAAGCGAGCCTGTTGTCGTTACAGCTATGACTTCAAATTTCCACACTGTTTTACCTGAGATCGATCTAACTATAGGCGGAGAATACGATATCCACTTTTGCGACAACAGATATCACCTAACTCTCCGGGCCGGATGGGAATTGATCACTCTATTCAATGCAAACTTTCTGGGAGCTTCCTCCGATTCACTTGGCAATTTCAACATGAGCGGATTGACGACTGGCTTCATCTTTGATTTCTAGGAAATGGTGCCTAAGCCTGATATCTTCAGGGGTGTGGAGAACAACTTTTCTTCCAAAAGTTTTCGATCCCCCTTCTTGCAGAAATCAAAATAGAGTTGTGGCTTTTGTGATTTTTTTATCAATTTCCGCTTTATTTTTTTTAAGATGAGCTATGAGTATTTTCATTCTTGGATTTTTGGACATTAACTCCTTATGTTTTCCTAAAAATCGCCAAAAAAGGCCATCCCAAATATCAGTCCATGCACCTTTATGGTAATCACTCATTTTCAGCAAATAATTGGAGCTACTGATATATGGCTTCGTTGTCATAACCCCACCATCAGCATATTGACTCATTCCATATACATTAGGCACCATTACCCAGTCGTATGCATCAATGAAATATTGCATAAACCAATCGTAGACGGCATTTGGGTCTGTTTCGGCAAGGAGAAGAAAGTTTCCAAGGATCATTAAACGTTCAATATGATGGCAGTAGCCCGTCTCTAGTAGTTTTTCTATAGTTTTGTCGATAGGCTCTATGCCAGTTGTCCCATCCCAAAATCCTTGTGGCAACGGTTTTTTATGTCGAAAATAGTTTTTTGTTCTCTGAGCAGTTCCCTTGAAAAGATAACAAGCCCGAATAAACTCCCTCCATCCAATAACTTGACGGACAAATCCTTCTGCTGAGTTGAGCGGAATTTTTTTCTTTTCCCAGGCAATCACTACTTGTTTAATAAGATGTAGAGGAGTGATTAGACCGATGTTGAGGTAGGGACTCAACACACTGTGAAATAGAAAAGCTTCTTTTTGTAATATAGCGTCTTCATAATCGCCAAAAGATGAAAGGCGATGTTCAATAAAATCGGATAGAACCTCTTCGGCCTGCTGAAATGTCGAGGCATAAAAAAAGGGGCTCTTATTCCCAATTGCATTAGGGAAGTTGAGCTCTACATAGGCTGTGGCTTCTTTGATTTTTTTTGTTTGTTTGGGGATGGGGTAATTGGGAATAGGAAGAGTATGGGGGGCTTTTTTTCTGTTCTCTACATCAAAACTGAATTTTCCTCCTTCGGGTTTCCCATCTTTCATTAAAATATCTAACTTTTTTCTTTGATACGAATAAAAGGGGGCCATGGAATAATGTGTTTTTCCTTTGAAAAATACACTTAATTCTTCTGTGGTGCATAAAAACATTGGAGAAGAATAAATAGATAGATCCCATTGATGTTTCTCAGCTGCTTTTTTAAGATCAATATTCAGCCAGCTATCTATGATTTCTGCAAGATGAAGCTTTTTTATTTTCATTTTTGCGAAAAATTTAAATAGAGATCCTCTCTTTCCGATTTCTTTTGCTTCAATATAATAAACTTCATAACCCTGTTTTTTTAAAAAGGACTCATATTCTTTCATTGCTAAACGCAGTAAGATCAGTTTTTGTCGATGAAAGGGCTGGATTTTAAAAAATAAAAATTCTTCTGCTATGTAGATAGGACGACCCTTTTGGATTGCAGGGTGTAATTCAAAAAGTTGATTTGGAAAAATAAGGGTTATTTCCATTTATTTAATAAGGTAGTTTTGTAAATTAAATAAAATAAATGATGTTAAACCTGTAACAAAACTTCCCCAGCAGATGTCGCAAAGGGCAAGTAAAATAGGCCAATGTTTTAAAGTGGCAAGATTGGTGAGATCATACGCTGCATAGCTGAGAAGACCGAGAAAGGCTCCGTAGAAGAGGGCGTACTGCCAACTGCCCAGTTTGATCGATGGATAAACCGCGAAAACAAGAATCCCTGCTGCATATAACACATAAAACCCGACTACGGGGGCCCAGCGGATCGAATCAACTAATAGATGTCCAACCTCCCTTCTATACCACTCTTTGGCGATGATGCCTACCCAAACAAAGTCGATGGCACAGAAGATGAGTAAACAATAGGCATATGCTTTAAATAGAGACATCGTTCTTGATTCCTTTTTTTTATGAGAATTTAGTCTAACTGGCATCAGTGAAGCAAGAAGAATAGACAATATTTAACGATTTTTGGTACCCTAGATGCGTACGATTTATCTTATTAATGTGCTAAGGAATCAAAATGAGTAAAAATAGAGCTTTAATCTTTCTGTTTTGTTTTATGTTTACATGGGCATATGGCTATGCAAAAACGAGTCAAGAATCAAAAATACAAGGATTGGAAATGGGTTATACTTTCGAAAAACAACAAGCAAAATTTTTGATAGGGCTTGAGCTGAAAACAGATAATGAAAAATGTTCTTTAGAAATGCCAGCTCATCAAGAGAAGTTTTTTAAGGAAAATGTCCCTGCCAAAATTCCAAATAAGATGAGTGAGAATATCTTCGCTCTCTACACCGACTATGAAGGAGATTATACGAAGCCCTATTCATGGATTCTTGGATGTGAAGTTTCTAGCTTAGATGAAATCCCTGTAGGTCTTGTGGGCAAGGTTATCCCTGAATCCGAATATGCTGTCTTT
>JAGOSM010000031.1 GCA_018062315.1 Simkaniaceae bacterium
TAATAGGCCTATCTAAATAGAGCAGAATTTTAAAAACTAACTCTTGAGGGATATTAAAATTTGCAATAGTCACATTAACTCCATACATTAATTAAGTAAGTGTAATTATACACAAACAAAGAATTAATGTATATTTAACGGCTACGTTAAAAAATTTATTGATATTATCTATTGAACCTGACTCATGGGAGTGAGTACCCCCCCCTAGAAGGTGTTGCACATCATTTTCTCCCAATTTTACCGCAGCAACTGTTCTTACACAGGCCAAGCCCTTTTCAAATGCTTCTTTTCTCTCTTCCTGACTCAAGGGGCCTGCATATGTTAAATCCTTCTCAGCTGGTAATCTTAGGGAAATCCCTAAAGTTGTTTCGTGTGCTTTTGAGGTTCCCTTGATATATCCAAGTGCTTTTGCCATTTTCAATTCCCTCGCCAAAATACGCTCTTCATCACCCGTATGAAGATCAGCTGTGCTAGGATAAACCGTTTGAGAACTTACTTGTAAAGGAACGCCTGACATATAGGCACCAAGAATCATCACATCATTAAGAAGCAACGACCAGTGATCAGTAGCAAGAATCTGTCCTTGGCTTATTTGTTCTTCATGGGTTAATTTGCCAAAATTCTTTAATAATTCATCTGATTCTCGAATCTCTTTAGTTCCTAAAATAAGAAACATTACTTCCTGGGCTTTCTCGTAAATTCGAAAACATTCCTGTAAATGAGCGTCACGATAAGGGGTCAATTTAGAAGAGAGTTTAGCTACTCTGGCGCGCAAAACAGCCTGCCCCTGAACCCGACTCCGACCTCTCCCCCTAGGGGACAATCCTAATTTTGCTATCTCTTGAATTTTTTGCAATTTTCCTAGAACCTCCATCCCTTTAGGAGGATAAGCCGAAAAACGTTCATCAAGCTCATCTTCAAGGAGATGTGGAATAGTCATTGCTTTAAAATAGTTATTATTTAAATCTGATGTATTCATATGACTTTATTATAACATAGTTAAATTAAATTTTTAACTTAATAAAATAACAACACAAGCAAGCAACTAATTACAAGCTATTTATGTCTATTAATTTTTTAATTAAACATAATTAATTTATTGTTTGATATAATTGGATCATGGAATTAAGTGAAATAACCACTAAATATAAGATTGATATTCGATGCGAAACTCCAGAAATAGACCATCTAGCTAGGCCTATTTTTGAGGTAATTTATTCAGATCAAGCTGAGAAACTGTTCGGGTCTGGAAAAGAAGCTTGCCAACTGATTCTTCAAACCTTTACTCACATAGGAGTAAGTATTCGTATTGGAGCCCTGAATGAAACCACTACCCTTGGTAGGTATACCCCCTTGACGCGCACCATTGAGTTAGAAAGCTCGCTCCTTTTAGAAGGAAAAACTCCAGATTTTATTGCAACTACCCTTCATGAAATGACCCACGCTCTCCATTATCATTTCTTTTCTACGGCAGCCTCCTTAGACGATGAATTTTGCACAAAAGAACTGGGATGCAAAGTCAGTGACTATCGAACTGCTCTCATTGAAGCTTCTACTAAAATCCCTACCCTTTGTCTTACCCACCAGATGAGAGATGACTATTTTCTTCCTCCCCTACGCCTCGTACAAGAAGAAAATTATCTCCTTGCCTATAACGAGTATCTGGCGAGAATTCCGGAAATGTACTACAGATTTAGGGAAACCCACTCAAGAGAGGAAATAAAAGCCTCTTTAGAAGAAATATTCCCCATGGGACTCTCTTTTTTCTGGGGTAAATTCAAGGATAGGTGCGAGGGAAAAGAAGACATTCCTCCTGAATTCTTAGATTTTGATGTAGAAATCCTATCCCTTATCGCTAAACTCCCGAAAGAATTCACTGCCTCAATCGCCTCAGTCCAAATCATCTATGATTTTCTAAAAAACACCTCATTATACGAAGGAAAGATTAAAGCTTGTCTTGACCATGGAGCCCTTCTTTGTGGCGAAGAGCTTCTGATCAGCGAATCGCTCCTGTATCAATTCGCAACTCTTTCTCAAAAATCAGATCCAGAAAGTGAGATCAAATTGGAAGATCTCTATCGTCTTATAAAAAATACCAGGGAATAGTCGAAATAGAGGCATTCGCAGTCTCAATATGCTCTCCACAATATACAACAGCTCCCTCAGTAGCTAAATTGCCTTCAAGACGTAACCATTTTTCCAAATTCTTTTTAAAATCGGGATGAAAAGACTGAGAAAGTTTGATCTCTACAGGAAACCCTTTTCCTCCCCGCTGAATCAGAAGATCTATTTCATTCTGGGTTTGATCTCTCCAAAAATATAAGGGGGGAATTTCTCCTAAGTTATAAAATCGTTTAAAACATTCCCCAATAATGAACGTTTCAAAAATAGAACCAAGTAGAGGATGCACCTTCAGTTGCTCCACCGTTCTAATGGAAAGCAGATGGCATAACAATCCTGTATCAGAAAAATAAATCTTGGGAGTTTTGACGATTCTTTTTGAAAAATTCTCAAAATAAGCGGGAAGAATGAAAATTAAACCACTGGTTTCTAAAAGAGAAATCCACTCCTTAATCGTTGGAAGAGATACTCCTAGAGCATTAGAAAGATCAGAATAGTCCATAAGCTGAGCCGATCGTGAAGCACACAGAATAAGAAAATGCTCAAATGTGCGTAAATTACGCACGTTAAGTAAAGAACGAACATCCCGTTCTACATAAGTGAAGATATAGTTCTCGTACCACTTGTAACTATCAAGATGTTTATCGTAAATACGCGGGTAAAAACCTGTCCATAAAAGTTCGTAAAGTCTTTCTTGGTCAATTTTTTTTCTTTTCAGATGATACATACAAAATACAGAATCAAAGTCAGGGTCCTGTGGATATTGTTCGAGTTCTGTATAAGTCAAAGGATAAAGTTTAAACGTAATAATACGGCCCGCTAAGGACTGCGTAATGCTTTCTATAAGAAGAAATTGAGAAGATCCTATTAAAATGTACTGAGCAGGATCCTGCCTTGTATCCACGATCTCTTGCAAATAGGAAAATAATTCAGGTACCCTTTGAACTTCATCTAAGATCACAAAAGGGCCATGGTCATTTAAAAACCCACGAGGGTCATTTAGAGCATGATGCCTTAGATCCAGATTTTCTAAAGAAAGGTATTTATACGAAGGAAACAGAGCCCTTGCCAGTGTTGTTTTGCCACTTTGCCTTGGCCCCACAAGAGCTAAAATGGGGTATTCTTTGGAATATTTCAAAATATGAGGAGCTAAATGCCTTGGTATCATATTGACAATTCTAAGATTCTACCTTAGATTTGTCAATAAATTGCATAAAATGCTGATAATAAGTGAGATAGAAAGAGTTAAAAACTTTTACTTATCGTTAACATGACTTCATTCGCCCAGTAGTTAGAACCAAACTCCCCCTCATATCCAAAATCGAGCTTAATAGGCTTATCCTTACCTATGGCGACAAGAAAGTTAAGTCCTACTGAGCCCAAATTGAGATTTTGATTCACGGCTGCAACAGTAAAAGCTCCTGGGGTGCCCAAGAAGGAGGTATTGACTGTACCCATTCCAAATGGCTTTTCAAAAATATAAGAGATTTTCTCTTTTAAGAAAAAACCACCCCACCCATATTCCCATTTTTCACAAAATTTAAGCCCTGTTTCACTTTTTACCATAGAACTGTGATTTGCTTTTTGCTTTGCATTAAAGGGGGAAGCCCCATGTTCACGATATCCCCTTTGCCATGAAATTGCCCAGTCTGCAGAGGTAAATGGGATGATATCTCCCCAAGAAAACTGAGCATCATAACCCACTTCTAAATGAGGGATGAATTGCCATGCAAAAATATCTGCATGTGCTGTCTCAGAGAATTGAGAAAAAGAAATGTTCCTAACGTGGTTGATCTGATTAAATATGCCCCAAACAGCTGGAGAAAAGTAAAAATTACCAACAAATCCATTCCCATAAAAAGAAGCAAGATAGTAGTTAATATTCCCATGCCCCGCCTGATCATCTTCAGAATAATGGGTATGGGCGTATCCTAAAGAACCCCCTGCCACGCCCCTATTGTCTCCTTGATAATCTAATCCCATAAGAGCAGCTTCCGAGACAAAATAGAATGAGGGGTTTTGCAAAGAAGCTGATTGATGAGCAAATTCTCCAAAACCAGAGACCCATGCAGATAATCTGTTTTTAGATCCCTTGCTTCTGATCTGCTCTGAATTATCAGCAGTCAGTGTTGAAAGAAAAAGATCTTGTGGAGTTTTTTGCCCAGAGAACCTCAAACTATCCATATGCGTCGAGACAATATTGTTCATTGAAAAAGCCATCTGTGCTGCAATATAAGTCCCAAAAGCATTTCTAGAGGGTGATACACTCCTCATCGCGTCCTGCAGCGCGCTTCCCGTTAAACCATCAAAAAGTTCAAGAGTGGATACAGCTGCATAACCATTCAGATAATTGGCAACAACAAGATCGTTTCCAGAAAGGCCTGCTATGGGGATTTGTGCAATTTCAGAACCCCCGAATAAGAGATATATAAAACCTGGAGTATAGGACAATCTAAACTGATATCCAGGCAATCCTCCTGTCACTGTTGGCTGAAATGCTCCTGTATAATTTCCTGTCAAAATTTCATAATTCCCACTCGTTCCATATACCCCCTCATTTTGAGTAATATGAAGAGTACCGCCTAATATCGCACTGCCAGAGCCTACAATCACAATTTCTGAAGAGGAGGACGGATCGATCTCAATATTTGTTGTAGAGGCAGAATCCAGGATTAAATTGCCCCCTGATGTATCAAATGTAAGATTACCGATCGAATTACCAGGAGAAAGAGTCCCATTGATGGTTCCTCCTCCGTAAACAATCCCAGTTCCTCCAAGAGTAGCTCCAACATTGACCCCCACACCCCCTATAATCCCCCCATTGATGGAGAGTCGACCCGCAGACACTACGGTTCCTCCTGTATACGTATTGGAACCATTCAATATGAGCGTTCCTGTTCCTGTTTTAGTCAAAACCTGAGAACCCCCAATAACTCCTGCAATGGTAAAAGAATTGCTGTTATTCACCTGTACTGTTGATAGCGAGTTTGTGCCAAGTCCACTTAATGTTAAGGTTACCTCACCTGATCCAGTCAAAGTTCCAGAAAGAGTCGTAGCCTTAGTACTATCTGTATTTATCACAGAATTTGCCGTAACCCCTACAGCTCCAGAAGTCGTCACATTACCAGTCGAGTGCAGAGTGCCCCCTCCTAAAGAAAACCCTGCCGAGGTTCCTCCGATATTACTTGAAGATGAAACTGAAAGAATTCCCCCATTAAGAATCGTTCCCCCTGAATAGGTATTACTTCCCCCTAAAGTTAATGTACCCGCTCCATTTTTTGTCACTGTGTTAGCCGATGTGGTAATAGCCCCATTCACTGTTATATTCCCAGCTCCAGTAAATACGAGGTCGTGCGCACCAACAACACCACTACTCAAGGTTAAAGTCCCTGCAGTTGAACCAATTGTTGTATTACTCCCAAGGGTGATTCCTGAACTCCAAGTATTGTCACCTGAAACATTAAGAAGAGCTCCCGCATCTTCTCCTGTCCCATTCAGTGCCACTATATTCGAAACGGTAATCCCTCCTTGAAGTTGTAACTGAGCTCCCGTTACAATAGTTACAGGCCCGGATCCTAAGGCTGTATTATTTTGGATATTCACTACACCTTCATTCACAGCAGTCCCGAAACTATAGATATTGGCTCCTGATAAAGTGAGTGTGCCATACCCAGTTTTAGTGATTCCTCCACTGAACATTCCGATGGTTCCACTCACAATCGTATTCCCCATTCCTGTAAATGTGAGATCGTAAAATCCATTGATCGCATTCGTATTACTTAAGGTTAAAGTTCCTGCAGTTGAACCGATGGTAGTGGCAGAGTTAAGCAAAATCGGCCCGCTATAAGTATTATTCCCCGAAACGTTAAGAAGAGCTCCTTCCCCTCCACCTGTCCCATTCAATGTCAATGAATTAGCAGTAGTAATTCCCCCTTGCAGCTGCAGACCGGATCCATTGCTTACTACTACAGATCCAGATCCAAGCGCTGAATTATGCAAGGCCGTTAAACGACCACTGCTGACCGTCGTGCCTCCTGTATATGTATTGGATCCAGAAAGAGACATGATACCAACATCACTTACATTCAATCCACCATCACCTCTAATCCTCCCAGATATCTGACTTGGACTTCCAATTCCTGTATTTGCACCTGTCAGGATTTTCCCTGCTGAGATGTTGATAGTATCAGAGGGAGAAAGGAATACGAGTGCTCCAAGCGTAATATTCTCTTGAATATTGAGAGTCCCTCCTACCCCTGTCGTATTATAATCAACCACCGACATATTACTACCTCCGGTAGATCCCGGAAGAAAATTGATTGTATTACTCCCTATAGGAGCAAAAGCACATAAACTTACTTCACTCCCTGTATTACCTGAAAAGCCACTTTGAAAATTAAGGGTCCCATTCTCTAAAGTAATCTGTGTCGTTACAGCATCGACTTGGATATTGCCATACAAATTAAGGATCCCTGTGTTAGATCCACGGCCTAAAACCGTTTGTGCATTACTACTAGGAAGTTTGAGAATAGACAAGTCTATAGTGGAATTAGATAAATATCCTATTACAGGAGAAGGAACTTCTCCTGTAATGGCCGTATCTAAATTCGTATTTGGTATGCCCGAAGGGGTCCAATTCGTAGACTCATTCCATTCTGGGGAACTAGTAGCAGTCCATGTGTATTCTATACCCAATCCCGTTTGGGCATAGAAAAAAAATACAAAACAAACCACCTGCTTATACCCAAACAAGCTGAAGAGTTGGCACAGCCGAAATACCAAATCTTCAGCTTGTTTGGGTATAACATATCGAAATATCGAGAATATTCTCATACAATATTTTCCTCAATTATTTTTTAATAATACACCATCTGAATGAAGAGGGGTGGTTCTCGATCTCGTCCCCACATAATCGATAGCAGATTGATTTCTGCTATCGATTTAATTGACTTCCTTGTTTTGTTTTACAAATCTTGGCAGATCCGAGCAGAAGACACTTCGACATTTCCCATGGTGGAAGAGAACCCATCTGCATATTCAGCTAACAGAAAATATGTATACGTTTGTCCAGGTTCCAGATTTGCATCTTCATACGAGAGGCTCGTTGGGGGGAGTCTAACAATAAGATGTGTGAGATCAAGGTCTCGATAAATTGTATAAGCTACCGGCTGACCTGTAGCGACCTGCCATGTGATATGGTTAGTAATCCCCCTTGGAGCAAGGAGCTCTTGACATGCATTGAGTGTATTCGCAGGTGTATTGTTAGTCGTGAATGTAATATTTGAAGGGTTTTTAAAATTAGGAATTGCAGCTACGATGGCATAATCTGAAATTCTCACTTTAAATACTGTTTCAACACCGCCACCCACGTAGAGGAATTCTCCATCTTGAGTGACCGCAAGACTTTTAGGATTAGGAATAGATAATTTATGAACAATTTTGTGATCACTGACTCGAAGAACACTTATCATATCATTATCTATATTCGAGACAAAGGCATACGTTTCATCCGGCGTAACTGCAATATAACTTGGACCAGAAAACCCTAATATAATATCCACAATATGATTATCAGCTGTGCGCAGCACATATATTGCATTATGACTTGTATCCGCAATATACGCATAATTACCCTCTACAGTAAAGGTAAGCCCGATAGGAGTCTGAAAACCTGTGATGGTCCCTACTATGGTATGTGTAGGCGCATCAATGATACTGATCGTCCCATTTCCCGAATTGGTCACGTAAATCACTTTACCATCTGGCCTTACTTTAACATCTTGAGGGTTATTAAATCCCGCTATTTCAATTACAGGTGAATAATCTAATGTATTAATAACACTGACGGTATTATCTGTACTTGCTATATATATATGTTGTGGAGTCAGAGCCATTGCAACGGGATGGTTCACCTGAATCACTTCAGGTAACACCCTATTTGTAATCGTATCAATGATACGAATCGTATTATCATCGCATCCGATAAAAGCACGCGTTCCATCTGCAGTTACTTTGACAACTCGTGGATGATCAAATCCAAAAATGATTTGGACTGTATCATTTGATGTATCAATCACATGCACAGCCCCTCCAAGTTGATCTGTCACATAGGCATGTGGTTGCACGCTAAAAGCAACGCCTGAAGAGAATAAAAGAGCTAAAAATGGGAGATATTTCATAGAATCCTTATGATTAATCGACTTTTGGAATTACAGGTACAAATTTTTTGATGTCACTCATTGAAAATCCTTTAGGAAGATCTTGTTTGGAGGCTTTATGCCATGGGATATTTTTTCCAAAGATCCAAACTTCCCCTCTCACAATCAGATCATCTCCACTCAGCCAAAGTTCAGCATCATAGACTTTCCCTTTCTGAGGATCTATGATTTTGCCTTTGTACTTATTCTTTTTTTCTCCATGATTTTCCTCTTTTTTTACATCATAGACAAAGTCCATGCCGCAGTAAGGAGGATTGCCTATAACCCCTGGAGCTTTTTCTTTTTTCTCAAGGATCGTGTCCTTAATGTTGCCCTCATCGTCGTATGTGGCTAACATTCTTCCGTAGTACGTGTCTTGATATTTGTAAATGGCAACGAGAGCTCGGGGCTTATCTGAGTGCTGGTCTCTGCTCTTCCACAAGCCAATAATCCCTTCTTGTGGAGAACTGGGTGAACAAGAAAAAAGAGTGAGTCCCACACAAAAAAGAAATAATAGCAGCTTCATCGTAATCTATGCATATATGTTCAACATTGGATTGTCAATTAAAAATTTGATTTCAATAAAAATATCAGATATAAAAGGAGAATCTAGAATTTCTGAAGGTGTACATGTTCTTCCGTGTTTTTTTGACATTAACCCTCTTTCTAAAGTGTTTTGGAAATACACATATAACTACAGAAGACTGTCCTGATGGACAACAACATTATCGAGTAGGAATCCGCCATATTGAAAGTGGAGGCATCGGCTATGAAGATGGCTATACTACCTTCGAGGCATTCCTCTCCTCTGACCCAAGTCAATGGTCAGTTATCCCTTTTTTCGATGCAAAAGGACACATTTTTGATAACGGAAAATGGGCTGCCAATGCAGGAATTGGATTACGATCGCTATTCGGAAATCGTGTTTATGGAATCAATACCTACTATGACTATAGAAACGCAAACCATTTTCATTCAAATCAAATTGGGATAGGTCTTGAAACCCTCGGTGAGCTATTCGACTTCCGCATCAATGGATATTTGCCAGTGGGCGCAAAAATCAGCCACCCTTATGACACCACCTTTAAAAATTTCTCCGGACATTACATGCAGATATCACAAAAATATCTGTCTGCCATGAAAGGGGCCGACGCAGAATTCGGCTTTCACTTTGGGAAATCTAAATTATTTGACTTTTATGCCGCAGCAGGGCCTTACTACTTCATAGGGCATGTAGATCCCTGTACCTGGGGCGGAAAAGGGAGAATTTCAGGAACGTTCAAAGATATTCTCACTCTAGAAATCAGCGATTCATATGACAAAACATTCCATAATAAATTCCAGGGCAAAATTTCCTTAAGCTTTGCCCTAGGACCCAAGTCAAAAGTCAAAGCACATGGATCTACCTGTAAAACAGCGACCACACTGAATCACCGCATGCTACAGCCTGTGGATCGACAAGAGATCATTGTCATCGATCATGCTAAAAAAACCAGTGTGGCAATCGATCCCGCTACAGGACTCCCTTATTTCTTTGTATTCGTTAACAATACAAGCAGTTCGTCTGGCACCTATGAAAGTCCTTACCATAGCTTAGCTCAAGCAGAGACCAACTCCTCTCCCAACGACATCATCTATGTATTTCCCGGAGATGGGACAACTAGAGGAATGAATTCGGGAATTGCTCTCAAAGCAAATCAAAAATTTTGGGGCTCTGCTATTAACCATACAATACAAACTTCAGCAGGGGTCATTTCTATCCCTGCACAAAGTAGCACCACTCCTCAGATTGCGAATACAAACGTTGATACGGAGGGCAATGCGCTCACCCTAGCCAACAATAATGAAATCAGTGGGATCTCATTTACCTCTGCAATACAGAATGCCATCTACGGGGACAATCCTCAAACCTTAGATGTCTCTTTTTGTACATTCGAAGACATCGGTCTTTATACAACTAACGCCGCCTTTTCTGGTGATGCGGACATTACTCTTACGAATAATCAGTTTTTAAACAACAGCAACGGCATTTTTTTAGATCTTCATGGGACATCCCATGTCACCTGTTCGAATAACATATTCCAAGGCCAAACCTCACCTTCTTCCATTCCCCTCACTATAGCAGCTACGAGTAACACCATAACAACCCAGATCGAAAATAATACTTTTCATGCGAATAGAACGGGCAGCATCCTGTTTGCTCTGAACAATGTTGTCAATGCTGATCTCACTTTACTCAATAATACAATGACAAATAACACAACGGGATCGGTGGAACGTTTAGGATCGAGTGTTGTCATCGAGGCATCAGGAACTGTAAGTCATTGTTCTATAGTATTACAAGACAATCTTTTCTCCAATAATAAGCTCGATGCTAATCATGGAGCGACCTCTTTTTATACACATACTTCTGGACAATTTACAACCTTTGAAATGACCGCCTCTGGAAATACCATGTCTAATAACGTAGGTGCAGGTATAACCCTTGCAACTCCAGTGAATACATTGAGATTTGTTGCAAGAAACAATGTCATCACAGGAAACAAGGATAATGGAATTGCTATGCTCGCTGCAGGGTTGACTTCAACTGGAAATATAACAATTGGAAATAATACAATTACGGATATAGGAGGAGGAGCAAATGGGATTGCTGTAAGTCAAGATTTCTCGAATCTTAACCTAAATATATTGAATAACGAAATTAGAAGATGTAGTGGAACAGGAGTTCTTACCTATTCCAGTACCGGCATTCAGTCTTTTACCTTAAATCTTTCGGAAAATCTTATTACCAATTGCCAAAATATATATTCCAATGCTGCTGCGGGTGTGAGTATCGAGCAGTATACCAACCTAATCGCTTCTATTACTAACAATACACTATCGGATAATGCAACACCCCCCTTTCTCATCAGTTCAATTCTAGCAGCTCCTAACGTATGCCTCACGCTTACCGGCAACAGCAATAGCGGAACCTATAGTCTGGGAAACCCACCGGGAGGAACCTTTAAATTAAGTCCATGCAATGTGAACTCTGTTAACGTAGGCACAATATCCCTAGAAGGTACAATAACCCCCGTCCAATCTTGCCCAGGTGGTACTCCATGCTCTTCTTAGGAATCGTAATCGATCTGATGGTATTTTTTTATATTTTAAGGATGCTTCTCAAACCTACATTCATCTAACATAATTGCCATGTCATTGGATACAAAGTAGCTAAACTAGCCTTTGATCATTTCCACCGTTTTTGGGCATCAGAAACACCAAATATTTTTTCTGATTCATGGGGTAATGGCTGGGGTAGAGTTACATTACTTGCTCAATTCTACCCCATTACAGAAACAACCATTCCAGGGCCTGATTATTCCGCTGATCCTATCTTTGTAGGGAATGTTCATCATGGACTAAAACATGTTGAAAGGATGCATTCAAATCAAATTGTTATTGATAAAACGTTAGAAATTGTGAAACGAGGCCATGTCTTCATATGTGGTGACTTTAATTCCTTTCCTAGTGACGGGGGCAAAGAAGAGCTCAATCTCTGGAAAGACTTTATACACCTAACCAAAGCCCCTCTCACCAATCAAAATGGGATTCCTATTTCAGGAACTTGGAGAGGCTATCCCTATGATAAATTCCTATCCCCCAACGCATCCTTTGGAGCGCAGTTAGACCATATCTTTGCTAGAAGCATAGGCTCTGATTTAAAAACACACTACCGCTACAAAACTCACATTAACACCATGCGATTTAAGGCAGAACCCCTGGCAATGACGGAAGCTGAAATTGTTACCAATGAAGATGGATCCCCGCGCAGAGATTTCCCTTCTGATCATATGCCTGTCATTGTCCATGCAATTCCAATCTAATGAATTCAGTCTATATCTATAAATCTTAAAATAATTTAAAATATTTGTTAAAATAAAATTTCACATGATAAAATTACACCAACTCCCTCTTCTTACCACATATGAGTGGTCCTCATTGAGACCTCTATGTGAATCCTTTCCCAAAGTCCACGCCACCTATGGCTATGAGGGGGAGGGAGGAATTAATCCAGCCTATTGCGATATCGACACCTGCATTCCTCTCTGTCCAGATGAAAAACGCATTTGGGTCTTAAGAGGGGATGGTATTTTAGCAACTGGGATAAAAAATGTGTGTGTTTATGAAGGCAATACGAGTATTTTTGATAAAATAGAGGAAACAGCACACACTTATCTCGATAGCAAAAATAGATATGGGCATCCTTCACTTGCTGTACCCGATACAACTTATGATGGATCTGTCTATTTGGCTGGATGGTTGTGCGAGCGTCATGATCATCTTCAAATTTTTTTACAATCTGGGAGATTTCATAATAATAGTCTCTCAGCTGTTGAAAGAAATATTCTTGAGAGCCACGTCGCCTATAAATTTATTCAAACCTACCGGACAGAGAGAGTCATCTTTTATGATCGCATCGGTGAAGAAACTCTAACTCTCTTTCTGGCGGGCCCCTTTTCTACAGAACGTCCTTCAAGAATCTATACACTTCAAAGTCTAAGCACAACTCACTTATATGAACAAATGATGGAAAGGGCAAAATACCATATGTATCTTTCCATTGAACGACTGCTCATAGATTCCCCCTTTCCCCTCAGTGGGGCAGCACAATCCAATTTAAACACTCTCATTCACTCCCCTAGTTTTGACACCTTATGGCTTCGCATGAAACAGTGTTTTGATGCCATCATATACCAAAACATCTCTCCAACCACTTTGGGTCCTCTAAAACATGAGTTGAAACAAGTGTTTCAGATTCTACTCGATACCGATATTCCCTTTGTTAATAAAAAACATATTTTGCTTTGGTCTACGCGCTTTGCACGCAATCAAGCTATTGCCTATGCTCAAACACTTCCTGCAGTTACAGATGGGATTGCTCAGGATATTCTGAGAAGGATTTTACTCGGCTGGCCTGATGGTAGCTTAAATGTATTGTTTCATGCAGTCAAAAATCCTTCACCTGATTATCCACCTCTTTCTCAGTTATTTTGGGCGGCTATGTCAGAACTGTTTGTTGAAGCAGCTTCTCCACAAGGGGAAGTTCATCTTTTCTTTCAGGAGTCCCTTACCATTGGCAATTTTTGCTGGGATCACGAACTCCCTGTTGCAAGAAAAAAAGAGGCATGCATTCACCTACACCGTTATGATCCCAAAACGCATCTCTGGGAACGACCGGTATTGCTAGATTCTACCGAAGCAGACTACATTCCAGTGAAGCGGCGCCATGTTCATCCCCTGGATTTCCCAAATCCCATGCAGATCGAAATAAAAGATGGAATAGTTCTTTGGAAACAAACCTTCAAAGAAGATAGACCCGATGGAGAACTTACCTCATATGCATCATCCCCTATGGTGCTTACCTTAGGCAAATTACGCTCTCTCGTTAAACGCCTTTCCCATCGACACTATACCTAAACAAGCTGAAGAGTTGGCATTTCGACTATGCCAACTCTTCAGCTTGTTTAGGTACTCAGAGAGAAGCAAAAGCACCTCTCTCTGAAGATCATCGTCAATTACCCAACTTTTCTTCTCTTATGATCATCCCTATCCTTATTTTTCATATCTCTATCTTCAAAATGACCTCTTCCAGATTCATGAGGTTTTTTTAAATCCCTTTCAGATTCTAAATGCCAACTATTGAATTCTTTTTCAGCTCGCTCTTTTTCATAACCATACCGTTTTTGAAGTGCGCCAAGGAATTGCTCATATTTGCCATTAATGCGCATCATATCGTCATCGGTCAACTTCCCCCACTTCTCTTTAATTTTACCCTGTAGTTCTTTCCATCTTCCTTCAAACTTGTCTTGATTCATAAACATTCCTTTTTAAATTTCATCTAACAGTAAATTAAATGCAATGTAAAATTATTTATAATTCAATATTATACAACAAAGTTATAATTATAATTATAATAAGCTTATAATCACGTACTTATATCGAAACAAGGCGGTATTAAAAGTGCTTTGTTAAGGTAAGAATCACCTGATTAGACCATTAGACCAGAGGTTGGGGTCAGGCCGGACATTCGGACATTTGAGTTGTGACTTGTGATTTACAAGCCTATTGTTTATATTTTTTTCTATATGGCACGCCGCGCTCGTTTCCACCTACCCTCTACTATTTATCATGTCATGTTAAGATGTAATGCTAGACAGCCTATTTTTTTATCTGACGAGGACCGATCTCTCATGTGCCTCTTACTCCAGGAAGGAACTGAGCGTTTTGGATATTTTATCCATTCTTTTTGCTTTATGAGCAATCATATTCATCTTGCAATCGAAGTCAGGGAAACAAGTATTTCACGGATTATACAAAACCTCGCCTTCCGATACACCCGCTATATCAATAAAAAATACGACCGCGTTGGTCATTTATTTCAAGGCCGATTTAAATCCATTGTTGTAGATGGCAATAAATACCTTAAAGAGCTCATCAGATATATTCATCTTAATCCGGTGCGCGCCGGCTTAGTAGATCGACCTGAGAAATACACTTGGAGCAGTCATAGGGCCTATCTGACATTAAATAGCTATACCTGGGTAACCTATGATAAATTATTGAAAAATTTTAGCCAGTTTCGTAATGAATCTATAAATCATTATGAAGATTTTATCTTAAAAGGGATTGGAATCGAACCAATGGATTTTAAATCCGGATCTTCAGATGGAATTCTAGGCGATGAAGAATTTATAAGTGACTTTTTAGAAACCGTTGAAAGACCCCAACCTCAAAAAATTCAACTTTCTGACATTGTTATGAAAATTTGCACGCAATTCAAACTTTCAGATGCCCTTTTAAGAGCTCCAGGAAAACATCGGGAAGCTTCACATGCCCGTGCAGTATTATCTCTTTTTGTACGAGAATCTAAAAACCTTTCAATTGAAGAACTTGCTTTATTTCTCAACCGCGATCCCAGCGGACTTGGCAAACTCGCTAGCCGGTTAGAAAAAAAATGCGCTGTATCACAATCCCTTGCCACTGAAATAAATACACTAAGACATTCCATCTTTTACTCTATTCAAATGTCCGAATGTCCGGCCTGACCCCTTCATTCACCCTTGCGCAAAGCGAGTTTCGAAAGGGAACTAATGAGCAATACAGCGGTCAGACTTAGGCCCCAGTCATCAATAAAATGAGTAGATTTCTAATATATTTAAAGAGTAAATTTTCAAGTCATGAAATTCTTGATATTGATTCTGCTTTCCGGACATCTATCTTTACTTGGCAATTACCCAAACTTTGAACCGCTTCTATTCCACAATCCCCCTATTTTAGAAAAGGGTAATAAAAACCCCGATTCTATAGAAAAATCATGGGTGAGTGAAGAATCTCTGGACTTTCAGGAAGATGAAGAGGCCGAAGTGTTCTTGACGTCAAAAACCACCCCTTCAGACTCCCCAGGGATATCTAGAGAAATGAAAAAGATGATAACCCCTCATCTATTGCCTTTAGATCATCCCGCCAAATCAATGCTTGATTTCATTTTTGCAGAATCGGGAGTGACAAAAAATACGAAGTCGCTCGTTAATGCAGGGTTTTCAATCATCACCATACAATCTAAAAGCTCAATCATCGTTGCAAGACATCCTTTAGTTCCTGGTTTCGTATTTAAAATTTATCGCGATTCCCATCCAACTGGAAGAAAAAAAATACCCGGATGGGAATGTCTAGTCTTGCGATGTATGAATGCTAAAAAAGTGAAAAAAATCATTCAGAAACATGATCTTCAACATTTTACAGTTCCTGATAAGTGGTTATATCTTCTTCCTACAACATCCTCCCATCTGAGGAAAAACCACCAACCCGTGATCTTACTAGCAACAGACATGGAAATTGAACATCATAAAAAGACAAAAAATGCTTGGAAAACGATGATTACGCATACCCATCTCGATGAATTATATACTATTCTTAATGCAGGATATGGCTCCTACTGTTTAGTAAATAATATACCTTTTACCAA
>JAGOSM010000084.1 GCA_018062315.1 Simkaniaceae bacterium
GCATTTTGGGTTCAAACTCCTCAAAAAGCGGCTGAAGCAATTTTTTTAGCAATTAACAAACAGAAACAACATGCTTATATTACCAGTCGCTGGCGACTTATTGGTTGGGCTCTTAAGTTAATGCCTAATTGGCTTTACCAAAGAATAGGCTAGCAAGGTTTTCAAGGGAAAGGAGGCGGGCCTGACCCCTAGCATGCAAATTCCAGTGCAGCATTAATTGACCTTTGTCTACAATCTCCTCAGGAGATTCGTCGTTTGGAAACATCAGATGCTGTGACGATTGTTGTCACTGTCCCAGAAACTCATGCTCAAATTATCCGAGATGCTATGGGGCGCGCAGGCGCCGGTAAGGTAGGGAATTATTCCTATTGTAGCTATTCAGTAAAGGGTATTGGCCGCTTTATGCCTAATATAGGTTCAAATCCTTATATTGGCAAAGAAGGGGTCATGGAGGAAGTCGTAGAAGAAAGAATTGAAACAGTCTGTCCTCTTTCTGTTTTAGACCATGTCATTGAAGAGATTAAAAAAGCTCATCCTTATGAAGAAACCGTCATCGACATCTATCCTGTCTATGAAATCGGAAGAAAAAAAAGTCATGGGGGCGTAGGTAAGGAAAGCTCTCCCTCTTTGTCTCCTATAGCTAATTCCATCATAGTCGGCAGTCTGTATGAGCATTATAAAGGTCATCGTTATAAGGTTGTTGGGGTAGCCCGGCATAGCGAGACTCTGGAAGAAATGGTTGTGTATCAAGCTCTCTATGGAGAAGGCGGTATATGGGTCCGTCCAATGGAGATGTTCCTGGAAAATGTTGTAATTAATGGACATCCTCAGCGCAGATTCAAATTAGTTGAATAGTCGATCAAGGTGATGGTTAGAATGTATGACGGATAGTATGTTTATCGAAGTTGTCTCCTACAGTCTAGAATGGCCAGAAATGTTCGCATCAGAGGCGGAACTTATCAGACAAGCCTTGGGGAACAACTGCATAGCTATCCATCATATCGGGTCAACCTCTGTACCTGGCTTAAGCGCAAAACCTATCATCGACATACTTCCTGTGGTAAAAGATATTCAAGAGGTCGATAAAGTGACAAAAGCCATGGAATCCCTAGGATATGAAGCTAAAGGTGAATACGGGATTGCTTTCAGGCGATATTTTCAAAAAGGGGGGAACACTAGGACCCACAATGTCCATGTTTATCAAGAAGGTGATCCTGAAATCAGCAGATACTTAAAATTTAGGGATTGGATGCGTTCTCATCCTGATGATGCTGAAAAGTACGCTAGGCTCAAGGAATCATTAGCAGAAAAATTTCCCGAGGATATCTTGCAGTATTGCAATGGAAAAGACGCATTTGTTGCAAGTATCGATGCAAAAGACGGTTTTGATGGATGGCGTATCGTAAAAGCGCTTACTGATAGAGAATGGTCTGCAGTACGTAATCTACGGCAGCAATATTTTTTTAAATCGAAAGAAGACCCCTATACGTGGACATTCGAACACAAAGATCACATTCATTTTATTTTCTATAAAAATGCAGAAATAATTGGCTATGCCCATCTTCAGCTTTGGCAGGGGCATAGAGCTGCATTGCGAATCATCGTAATCGATGAGCGTTATCGAAATCTTGGACTGGGAAGCCAATTTTTAAAGCTTTGCGAACGGTGGTTAGGGCATCAAGGCTTCAAAACGTTATTAGTTCAATCTTCACCGAAAGCATATAAATTCTATTGTAATCACGGATATGTGCAAATGCCGTTCAATGATCCTGATGGTTACGAAACCAATTCACAAGATATCGAGATAGGAAAATCCCTTATGACTAAAAAAGATCGCCCACAAATCTCCATTTACATAGCAATGAGCATTGATGGATACATCGCGAGAAAAAACGGGGGTCTCGATTGGCTCGAATATGGTCATACAGGGGATGAGGACTACGGGTTTAAGAAATTTATCAACAGTGTTGATGCATTAGTTCTTGGAAGGAACACCTATGAGGTAGTTTCTGGTTTTGATAAATGGCCGTATGAAGGGAAGAAAGTCATTGTTCTTAGTAATACACTCAATGTGGTTAGGAAAGAAGCGGAGCTGTTTTGCGGGCCACTGACCGACTTGGCCTCTATGCTTCATTCAGAAGGGATCAAACGTGTATGGGTGGACGGAGGGGTGACTGTATCCAGATTTCTAGAGGCTGGATTAGTCGACGACATCACCATATCAGTCATTGCTATGGTCCTAGGCTCTGGCATTCCTCTTTTTAGCACCATGAATCGAGAACATAAGTGCCGTTTACTCTCTACCCAATCTTACCCAAGCGGATTAGTGCAGCTAAAGTATGAGATTCCTCATGATAGTTAGGACAACACGATTGATCCTCTTAGCGCGACAAACCTCGTCCTTTAGGGCGGGGTCCAAGAGCGCTTATGATGAAAGTTACATTTGTTTCAGGAACAAAGACGTTGTTGTTCAATGTATTGACGAATAATAGCAATAGGTGCGCCTCCACAGCTGCCAGCAAAATAACTGGGAGACCATAAGGCTCCGTCCCATAGTTTTTTTCGAATCTCAGGATACTTTCTTTTTCGGATGAGGTGGCTCGAGACTCCTTTAAGGCTATTTACGAGTTTCGAGATAGCTACCTTAGGTGGGTAATTTACTAATAAATGAACATGGTCATCCTCCCCATTAAATTCTATGAGCTCAGACTCAAAATCTGCACAGACGCTCATGAAAATAACGCGTAAATCGTTCAATACATCTTGAGTAAACACTTCGCGACGATATTTTGTCACAAAGACCAAATGTACATGAAGTCCAAATAAGCAATGCCTACCGTGTCGAATATCATTGTTTTTTTTCATAGGCCAGAGTATAAATATTTCTATGCAGCTTATTCAAGCGTTTAAATATGAATTGTGCCCTCGAGGGGATCAGCGCCGTGCTATGCATCGCTTTGCTGGGGCCTGTCGTTTTGTCTACAATAAGGCCTTGATGCTGCAAAAAGAGAATTATGAGGCCGGAAAGTCATTTATCAGCTACGTAGCTATGGCTAAAGAACTCACAGGATGGCGTAATAGCTCTGAAACACCTTGGCTTAAAGAAGCTCCATGTCATAGTCTACAGCATGCTCTTAAAGCTTTAGATAAAGCTTATTCCCATTTTTTTGCTAAGAAAGCTGACTTCCCTCGATTTAAACGAAAGGATTCGGGTTCTAGTTTTCGGTTCCCTGATTCAAAGCAGATTAAACTCGACCAAGCTAACAACCGTATTTTTCTGCCAAAACTTGGGTGGGTCCGTTATCGAAATAGCCGGGAAGTATCAGGAGAGCTTTGCAATGTTACAGTGTCTAATACCTCTGGCAAATGGTTTGTATCTATTCAAACAGAGCGTGAGGTTGAGGAGCCTGTCACTCAAACCACGAAGGCTGTTGGTATCGACGTTGGTATTGTGAATTTTGCTGCCCTAAGTCATGGATCCCATATCACTCCTCTCAATTCTTTTAAAAAACAGCAGAAGAGACTTGCTAAATACCAACGGAGAATGAGTCGCAAGGTAAAATTCAGTAAGAATTGGAAAAAAGCCAAACATAAAGTTCAAAAACTTCATACTCATGTTGCGAATGCTCGCAAAGATTTCTTGCATAAGGTCACTACAGCAATAAGCAAAAATCACGCTTTGGTCTGTATTGAAGATTTGCAGGTGCGTAAAATGTCAAAATCAGCTGCCGGGACACTGGATCAGCCAGGAAGACATGTAGCACAAAAATCTGCGCTTAATCGGAGTATTCTTGACCAAGGGTGGGGGATGTTTCGCTCCCAGCTAGACTATAAAATGAAAAGGTCTGGCGGCAAGCTTATAGCTGTGCCCCCACACTATACAAGTCAAACTTGTCCGAACTGCCATCTTGTGACAGAGGAAAATCGTAAAACACAAGCGAAGTTCAAGTGTATCGAGTGTAAGTATGAAAATCATGCCGACATTGTTGGCGCCTTAATTGTACTAGAGCGAGGATATCGCTTGTTAGCCTGTGGAGAAGTTGGTGCACTAAGGCCACTCTATGAAGCAGGAACCCACCGAAGCGAGTCGGTTAACTTTTAACTCACCGCCGTAGGAATCCTCTTCCTTTAGGGCGAGGGGGATGTCAATAGGTCCTTGGAAAGAAAGAGAAGAGGAGTAGGTGCGAAGTGAGTGAGAAAG
>JAGOSM010000085.1 GCA_018062315.1 Simkaniaceae bacterium
TCAAAAAGATTTGTCTTATCAACAACGACAAACATCCAATGCCCATTAGGGAGGATACCTATGGCTGTTCTTGCATGCCGATGAGATAAGAAAGTTGGGATAGTCTGTTCAGATTCAAGGTCGATAAGTCTTACGCCATTGTACAGAAAGAGAGGGGGCCTCCAACGATGTAGTCAAGAGAGGCCCAGTCATTAGAAGATGTTATCCCCATTAAAGGGTTGATGTGGGTGGTAAATGTGAGAGGCATGCCAATTTTAAAATGATTGAAAAGAGGGTGCTTTTCTTGAATGGAAAGGACAGATCCATGGTCAGGAATTTTTGAGCTTCCCCCTCTTACAATAGATTGAATGATCCCACCTACTACAATAATCTCTTGTCCATCTGGATTGGTTAAGGTTGTTTTATGAAAACATGGGGGGAAAAAGGATGATTTCCCCTTCTTTGCGAGGGTGATTCAATCCATCCAGGAGAATATCTCGAACATTATAATTTGCAGTGGTGCTGATGAATAGCCTGTCCATTATGGGGTTTTGATTGTCAAGAGTCCATCCAATACAACCTCTTGGCTTAGTCGGCAGAGCATACCAATCATGAATTTTGAGCGTCCCGCAAGCCTTGCCATCAAAAGTCCCTCCTATAGAGAAAAAACCGCCATTAATAGAAGCTACTGCTCCATAGCGAGTGCTGATTGAGAGAACAGATTCTCTCCCAATGCCGTTATCTAAAGCTTTGATTGGCTTAATTTCATATTGGAGGGGATCAATCTCTATTATATGAATAGATTGATTTCCCGTAATATAGGGATCAAAGTAGGAAATTCCAGGAAGCTCTAGATGGGTATATTCCAAGCCGGGCGCAGAAAATAGCAAGAAAGAAGGAACAAATAAGAATAGAAAAAAAAGATGGATCTTGAGCATCAGTTTTACTTGTTTTTTTAGAACAGTGAAGAAGGCATTATATACAAGTTCACTCTGCAATACAATCACTTTCAAAACCCCTTTCAAAAAAAGGAACAGGGACTTAGTCTTCTTAAATTTATTGATTTTAATCAAAAATTTACAGACACTACTCGAGTAAAATTAAAAATAAAAGGAAGGCCCCCATGTTCGCGCCTTCTCTTTATGATCGTTCAAGACCATTCACTAATCCATTTCCATTGGTTGTTGCTAGAAAAATTTGAATATTCTACTCTTTCAGCCGTTTTTGATGGGAGAATCAACATATGCATGATTTTTCCATAATTCATTTTGCAATTTACTTTTTGATAAGAAGGAGAAGGAATGTCGGTTCCGTTGAATCTATGGTAATCAGTATTTGCACTCCTTTTAAGCAACTGTAAATCAAGCGCTAAGACAGATTGGTCAGAGAACTGTCCGTCTTCTATTCGCTTGCAGGGAGTGAAAATGGGTTATATTCGAGAAACAAACCTTAAGAAAGGTGACGTTCGTGATCAAGCAGAAGCTGTCTCGGTTGTTCAGCGTGGCCATCTTTGTTCTTGGAAGCCATAGGGGAAGGAAGCTTTAGGGAACAGTATATTCCACGGCTGGAGCTAACTCCATTTTTATTAAGGTGGCCCGAATAACATAGAAAAAAAGGCTAATTGAGTCTTTGCTGCTATTCGTTCAACTGGATCGGCTGAATGAATGGAAGGGTTTCGGATGACTCTTATGCTTCTTTGATATAGAGCTTGGGCTTCTCTCAGAGGATTTTCAACTGCAACCACGTGAACATGATGTTCTACTTCTGGTTCTTCTACAGCAACGCCATTTATTGAAGTGATTCTTCCTCTGTCTAAGGGACAAGTATCATGATTTGAATCCAACCAAGGCTGTAAGCAATCTCGATGGTATTGGTGGTCGCAATTCAATTTAGATACAATGTCATCTGGCAGAATGTCATCTGTACAGATTGCGCAAACGGGGCTTGCTGCAGCAGCGGGTGCAGGAGTAGCCATGGTTGTTTCCTCTTAAATACTTAATTACAACCATTATACATAATATTCGAGTTTAATTCAATGTTCAAAACTACTTGTGTTAAGTTTTTTATGCCAAAGATGTTATGGTGTAAGTTTTCAAGGTTTTAATTAAAATATTTTATATCTGTGAGGTTTCTGGCATTCCCTTTCTTGGGGAGGATTTAACGATTGAATTTTGAATGCATGGTCTTTTCTTCCCCCTTCTTCCATTGCTGAAAAATTACAGAAATTCAACAGAATTGCCAATTTCCCAAGCTTGAATTTGAAATCCTAATCCGCTTTTACCAGATAGCGTTTCAAACTAGCCTCGTGCCACTGACGGAAAGTGCAAGGCTCTCCGGATTTTGCTCCATACCTTGAATCATTTGTTAGTATAGAGTGTGAATAAATCGGCATGTCCATTGGTGGGCTGTAAAAGACGGCAAGAGTATAACGTTCTATAGTCTCCTTTGCTTTATGTACTCGGTGCTCCGTGGCGCGAATACCATCATTTGTTGCCAGTTGTCCAAATTCGCCTACTTGGAACATCATGACATCAAAATCTTGAGCGGATACTTTTTTAAAAGGGACAGCTTCGGATGTTCGAACGCATAGACCCGCTTCTGGGGGTTCTGGAATTTGTTCTCCATCTGCAAAATAAACTGCAGGAAGGATCGCAGTAAATAAACCGTGATCAAAATGGGCTCCACACCAGTATGGGTTGTCATTGTTATCACTTTTGCGGTAATAAAGCATACGGCCTATTCTAGAATCACCTTCAAGGTGAAATCCCGTGGTAGCTCCAAGTAATCCGATTTTGTACATAATCAATTCACCTATTTCAGCCATCTTTTCTCCAAGGGCTTCGAAGGGGTCTTTCAAATTAACCTCAAGAGGCCATTGATTTCTGACGTTATCAGGGATAAGTGCATAATAGGATGTTTTTAAATCATCCACTACCCACTCCCCGTTAGGCCTGCGAAATTTTTCTTTGCCCATTTCATATCCAAGAAAGGTATTGTCGCGCTCTCTATTAGGTTTATAATTTTCTTTTACCTCTTCAGGCAGGCTACTGAATTCTCTAGCGGCCTTAATAAATTGCTCATACTTTTCCTTGTAACCAGGAACTCCTTTCACCCCTACTATTCCCTTCTCATGCAAAGCTTTATCCAGTATCGTTAAAGTTTTTGCATCTCCTTGAATCAACTCTTGGTAAGGAATAACATCTAGATCAAGTATTTTGATCTCTTCTGCAATTAAAGAAACGCTTCCTATAAGGCTGGCAATAAAAAATTCTCGCAACATTAGAAAATACCCTTAAATTTTAATTGTGTTTCATCTGAATAATAAGGATTTCAATGGGTTCATCCGACTTATTTACGCTTTTGTGTAATTCACCTTCCGGATCAATAGGACGATAAATGGCTTTACCCGTTGGGAAGTTCACATCAATTTCTCTGCCATCAGACTCTAAGCGAGTTATCGTTCCCCCTCTCAACCCAATGACGATCTGTGGTAATGCATCGCGATGTAATCCAATCTCTTCTTTTGGGTCTATAACCACTCTGGAGACGCATACTTGATTATTTTCTAACTGCACTTCGTATTCTAATGCCTGAGCTTGAGTAAAAATCAAACACGCTAAACTTAAAACTTTCTTCATTTTTTCCTATTAGTTGCCTATTTCAATAAATGGCTTTGTCAGTCGAGCGCTGAAAATGTCACATTTTAAGATTTCACGCATTGGTAGATCTGTTGGCAATTGGCTATCTTGATAATATTTCATAGCCGCTCGAATATGGTCGATACCTTTGATTGGGATAGTTGAATCTAGTAATAGGTGCTCAATCCATTCAGCTCCTTCCATAAGAGTTCGGACTATTTTATCGCTTAAGCCCTGAACAAAAGGATGGATAAAATCATCCACTTCTACGCCCAAAATAGTGGCTTTGGTTTTATTATAATGGGAATCTTGGGGGGCCCACGTGACAACAGGAATCTTGTTGATTTTAGCCCACATCATTTCTGCTCCAACTCCAAGCCCTCTTCGATCCCTTGCATCTACAAAAACTACGTGACTGCAAAACACTTGGGTCATATCTCTGCCAAATACAGAGTGCTGATCTCTTAGATCATCCATTCTAAAGGCTGGATTTAGAAAAATAACCTCGGTTTCCTGAAAACTTTGACCCCTAAATGCATTGAATTACATACGCAAAATGAACTTGTTGTTCAAGAT
>JAGOSM010000002.1 GCA_018062315.1 Simkaniaceae bacterium
AAGGTGTACCGCAATGAAGGAATCGACCGTACTCATAATCCTGAATTTACCATGCTTGAATCCTATGCAACCTACTGGGATTACCACGATGTAATGACTTTCACCGAAAACCTCTTTGCATTTATTGCACTCAAACTCTTTGGAACTACTGTCATTGGAGAGAGGCCAGATAAAGAGGGGAAAATGCACCTCATTGATCTCAAAACTCCTTGGCAGCGCCTTACTATGAAAGATGCCATTAAGAAATATGCAGGAGTTGACGTCGACACCCTCTCAGATCAAGAACTTGGAGCCCTTCTCCCTCCTGAAAAACGGACGAGTCGGGGCAAAATGATTGCCGAGCTCTTTGGAGATAGATGCGAATCTTTCCTCATGCAGCCCCATCACATCATCGATCACCCTATCGAAACAACCCCTCTTTGCAAACTGCATCGAAACCCCAAAGAAAGAGAAGAGAGGCTCGTTGAACGATTTGAGACCTTTATTCTGGGTGTTGAGTTCTGCAACGCCTATACAGAGCTGAACGACCCCCTCTTGCAAAAAGAGCTTTTAGAAGAACAAGCGGCTAAACGGGACGCGGGAGATCAGGAAGCCTCCCCCCTTGACGAAGAATTTTTAGAAGCCATCGCCCAAGGGATGCCCCCTACCGGAGGTCTTGGCATCGGACTGGACCGACTTACAATGCTCTTTACTAACGCCTCTTCTATCCGAGACGTTATTTATTTCCCTCTGATTTTAAACACATAAAAATATTTATAGTTCTTTTCAATGTAATTAAATGTTACAATTCAGAGCATGATACCTATTTGTTCAACACAATCAAGAGAAGATGAGATAAGATCTCCGTACGGAGATAGCGAGATTGCACAGCTTACGAGATACTCAAGCGTCTCACCACAAGGCATTTATCGTCAATCAGACTCTTCTCCCAAGCTCCGTTATTCAGTAAGCCCTCACGACGGACTTCTCCATGTATTTGAAAAACACAAAACATCCCCCCTTCTAGGGTCCGGAGCCTTTTTAAAAGTCTTTAGTGGAACAGAATGGACATTTCGAGAAGGACCCGTTGTTCAAGAAAGATCTATTGCCCTTGGGAAAGCAAAATATGAACAATTTAATACTGCCCCTTTTGAGTTGCTTGATACAGTCCCTTTGCACCCCAGGCTTCTTGCCCGCCCCCTCACTATTTTAGAAGGGAAACGCATTTACATCCCTATGGACAAACTAGAGACCCCCGCTCTTTTTGATGAATGTTGCACTGTGCCAAGTGAGTGGGATCAATGGGCTACTTTAGTTGAAGGGATGTTAAACGCTTCTGAAGGACTTTCCTTTCTCCATGAACATGGAATTTTACATAGAGATTCTACTTTAGAGAATACCTGCCGGAATGGAATCTTTGACTATGGTGCCATTTGCAAGGCTGATCAATTTCATCCTGTTGTTGGAGCTGCTTTGGAATCTCTCCCACAGGAAATTCTTAGAGCTCTCCTTAATTGCCCTGGGATTGATCATCGTGAGATGGATGCTGTTTTAGCAGAAAGAAATGAACCTTTCTTCCCCCCCTCTGATGTAAAGATCGAAGCTGGCTTATTTTCCGTTTACTATACAAAAGCAGTGGATGTCTATATTTTAGGTCATCAGTTTAGAAGACTCCTTGGCACCCTAGAGTGTGGCGATCATATTCGGAACATTCCAGCTATCCGGGACTTCATTTTTGGTGGAATGCTAAATCCCAATCCAGCGGCCCGCCCCTTAATGCAAGAAGTCCATGCATTTTTAGCCACGATTCATAGAGAGATGACAGGCTCTCCATGGAAAGAGGTCGCCTATCAAGAGTTCCCAGTTCTCTCGTTGTTACCTGCAGGCAACCACTACATTGCTCCTTATTTCTTTTCCATCGCTCCCGATGAAATCATTTGTTCTGCACCCACAAATGTAACTCCTTTAGAACCTGAAGTCTCTTCTACTCGAATCTTGCAAGGGGTTCGCATAAAATGGAACTGTCTCGGCGAATGTTCACGTGAAGAGGCCGCCATTGTTCAAGACCGAGTAGGCAGCATCCCCTTCGATCTTGTCTTGGCACTCCCCCCCTCTCCTTACCTTCTCCTTCGCCCAGAAGAACTTTATCCCCCTTCCGAAAAAAGAGGACAATGTTATGTGTCTACATTACCATCTGTTCCCCTGGATCTAGCAACATTAATTGACGAGGAACCTTCTGTCGAAAAAGCCACTCAATATTTCTTAGAAGCGATGCTATCCACAGCAAGAGCTTTATCTGCCTTACATGAAGCAGGTTTTATCCACGGCTTTCAGCAAACACATCATATTTGCCAAGAAGGCATTTTCGATTACAGCACCCTCTCTCGAAACAAGGACACATCGATTGATTTTAAAGACTTTGTGAACAACTTCACGGAATTGTTGGGCCCCTTGGACGATTGGAGTATCGAGGAAACAGGCGATTGCTTTACCCTTAAACCCAAGCTAGAGGCAATGCTCAGTGACGACCCCTCCGTACGACCTTCTATGGAAGAGATTGCCATCGATTTAGACAAGCTACTCAGTGAGTTACGAGATCGTTGAGTCTAGATACGCTTTATCATCTTAGAGAAGCTGCCGCCCTGCCTCCAAAAGAGTTGATTGCTCCCCTCTTTGATGTACGAGATGAAGTAAAAGATATAGCACAGATCACAGCCCCCGCTCCTTATCTCTGCTGGGCTAGAGTCGATCGGGCAGGTATTCTCCTGATCAATAGAGACCTTCCTAAAGATCGATTAGGCCACGGAACCTACGCAAAGAAAGTCTATGCCGCTACCTTCTTTCGTATTTCTCGGGAAGAAATCAAACTCTGTCATGCTGCTATTATTAAGGTTGCTACTTCCTCTTTTTCCGCTACCCCCTACCACCTCCTCTCAGAAGTTCCTGATTCCCCCTATTTAGGAGGAAGGACCATTGCCCAATTAGTTAAAGAAGAAAGAAATGAATATGTCTATCTCATTCAAAAACGACTCCCTAAAGAAAATCTTCAAGCCACACTCAGCAAAATATCCATCCGAAGCGACAGACTCTCCCTTTTTCTTAAAGGGATGCTAAATACTGCACAAGGACTCCGCCTCCTTCATGAAAAAGGGCTCGTTCATCGGGATGTAAGGGTAGAAAATAGTACAGAAACCCAACTTTATGATTTTAATGCCCTTTGTAAAGCAGGCCCCCATCCTATCAACGGAGGAGCTACCTTTGACATATACCCCCCAGAACTCATCAAATCCCTACATGAGCATATCCCTTCCCTTCTCTCCCAACACCGGACATTCCAAGAGCTCGATCCTATCGCCTACGAAAACCTCCCCGCCGCCCCCATCACCGTAACTGAGGAACCACAGATTATCGCCCCTTTCCTCCCCTCATTTGATATTTATACTTTTGGCAAACAATTTGAGAGATTCTACGGTTCCCCAGCCAGCTGGACAGAAGTCTTCCCTCTATTTAAACTCAAATATCTAATAATCAGCATGTTAGATTTTAACCCATCACACCGCCCCTCTATATCAATAATTATTGAAGAACTATCAAAACATATAATAATTTAATTAAAATGTTATTTATGTAATAATATATTTAACAAAACTTAATAAGGATTATAATTATGGAAGTTTCAGCTGGAGCAGGCGCTCCCCGTATTATTGCCCGATTAAACGACCACGGCTTTCCCCTCGATGACGCTATACTAGCGATCATCAAAGACAAAGTTCTCGCAGCAGGAAGCGGCATCCATTATATTCGTCACCCCAGGGGTTATAATGTTGAAATTCTGTATGAAGGAACCCCCGACAGCCTTCGTCTTACCCGCAGAGAATGGAATCTTCATATTTCTGCTGAGCTTAAGGAGCATAAAGCCGCTCGAGATGAGAAAAAAGGGCGCCCAACCTACCCTCGGTTTGCTTTTGGAGGATTTAAAAGACTTTTTAATGCCTATTCGGTGACGGTTGAAAGTGATGGCGTTAAGTCAAATCCCGCTTCTCTCCCACCAACCCATCTCGTTGCTAAAATCAAATCCAGTTCACGACCTTGCGAGACACTAGACTTATTGGCAGATATTCCCCAATCAGACTACCTCATAGCGCGGCCTGATAAAAGTTTTATTCCTGAAGCAGAAGGAAAAAGTATCTATATCACAATGAAGAAATTTCAAGGAGGCGATCTTTTTTCATTAATAGAAAAAGAAAGCTCAAAACTCAAAAGATTACAGATCCTCCTGGAGGGAATCCCTCTTGGTCTACGCGGATTAGATCATCTTCACCAACATGGTCTCGTCCACGCCGATCCTACAATACAAAATATGTACTTTAATCCAATAGATCAAACAGGTGGACTATTTGATTACGACACCCTACGCAGGATGGGAATGTATCGATCTATAAAAGGACCTTCTTTAGATCAGCAACCCCCTGAAAGCCTATGCTATTTATATCTTCGTGATATCAAAAAATCGACGGTTCTCGAAGTCTTAAGATCTAGACAACAGCATATCACTCAATTACAACATAATTATCAATTTACTGCAGACGACCTCGAGACAGGTTTAATGTATGGTCCAGCAATCGATATTTTTATTGTAGCATATCAATTTGTATTGGCATTTGAGAATGCCGATCCAACAACGTGGCCTTATCTATCAGAGGAAGAGAAAGTTTTTTTTAATAAAGCCCTCAACATTCGTCCCGAAGAGCGCCCCTCAGCTCGAGAATTTATTGATGCTTTAGGAAGGATTGAAAGACGCCTCTTCTCTCCACGGGTAGAGCTAGAGAAGGACCTCTCTGATACCATTCTGGATTTAACAGGATCCGATTATAGGTCCTTTATTGACGCGACCCCTGAGGGAACAACTCAAGCATTTCTTGATGAAATAAAAGAGCCCATTCTCATAGCTAATTTAAAGGATCACGTAGTCATTATAACCCCCGCATGCTCCCTGCCCCCCTCAGAATCCTTACATCCGAGTTTTCTTGGGGAGGAAGCTGTCTGGAATAAAACAGATGGCACTCTTATATCTTCTCGTCGCGATGTTCAAGTTGAGCTATTTAACGACGGAGAGCCGCTCCCTGACGGTGCTACGCCCTATCCATTACCTGAACAATACGGCGCAAAATACTGCACCCTAGCCAGGGAGTAAATAAAATGGAAGCTATCACTCACTCACCATCTCTCTCACCCATTCCTGAGATAGAAGATGCAGTCATTACACGCATTTCTGAAGTCGCAAGAGAAAACTTAGAGGGTTTCGTAAAAATCTCTTCTACGACATACCTTTATTCCCTTTGCCCTGATGGAAAAATCCATGTGTTATTTAGGGAGCGCGAATGCCTGGCTTCAGGAGCCTTTAAACGTATTTTTAATGGAGTAGCCTTCTATATCACAGAAGATCGAGCAATAAGACCAAGCGCTCCTTATGTTATTGCTAAACTTAAAGACGAAGCTTTCTTAAAGGAGCCCATTGAGCTCCTTAAAAAAGTACCAGAATCCCCCTTCCTCCTTGCTCGACCGGATAAAATTTTTGGACCTAAAGGGGAATACGACACGAGGTATATGCCTATGCCTAGGTTAAAGAATGAGGAGCTCCTTGTCCTTCTTAACAAATACCGTGGAAATCCCCTAAAGAAATGGGAATGTCTCGTCCAAGGAGCAAAAAATAGCGCTAAAGGATGCTTACTACTCCATCAATGTGGACTTCTTCACCGCGATATTTCTCTAGAAAACATGACGTTGGATGGACTCTTTGATTACGACACACTTTGTGAACAGGGAAAACGACAAAGTGGGAACTCCATCAACACGGAATTTCTCCCTCCCGAGGTTCTCATCCAATATTGTCTCAATGCGCAGGCGAAAGGCGAAGAGACATGGCATTTCATTCAAATTTTAAGAAAGCGGGAGATTTATCCCTCTGAGATTCAAAGAACTCCTAGAATTAGAACTGACATTTTTTTTGATCAAGCAAGCGATGTCTTCATTCTAGGATTTCAATTCGCTCGCTTCTTTGGAGAAAACCCCTTTCCAGACACCTGGACTCTTAACTTCCTCCCTGTTGAACAACGCCAAAAAATCCAAAATTTCTTCACACGGGTGCTTCATAAGACGCCAACGGAACGCCCTTCAATGCGAGAATTTATCACTTTTCTAGAAGAAATCTCGCAGCCTGAGTGGACATCTATTCTCGATATCGCCTTTTTTTCTCGATGCATTCGGAGCTCCTTTTCACCTGAAGAACTCCTTCCCCTTATTGACAGGATCACAATCGATGCCCCTACCTCTTTTATCATCAGAAAAACAACGCCTGTTCTCATTTTAAAAACAGCAGACCTTCTCTTTATTACGGTCGGAACAAACCCGACAACCTCAGAAGGGGTAGAGGTTATGTATACAAAACAAGGGCTCTCACGCTTTCATAAGGTATTGATTACCCAAAATACAGGGGATGAAACAGAACCCAATCCCCTAGCTCAGCACTACCCCTCCGAAGACCATTCATTCTCCTATACCGTCACTACTTTTAATCCAAAGGAAACAAAAAAATGCTCACTGCTACTTACATTGATGCGACCGTAACATATCTTCATAGTCAGAGTATCCCTATCGATGAGTCAATCCTATCCGATATATTCAAGGAAGCCCATGAAGAAGGTCTTTATATCCTATCTCGTCCCCTTCCCGAACATGACATAGAATTACTCTATGATATCGATTCGGATAACGAAACTATTGATATTATTCTCAGAGAACCAGCCTCTGCAGATACCCCTATAGACCCAGACAAAGGGTATACAAGACATCCCTGCATCGGGAGCGGGGGATATAAAAGAATTTTCAATTCTGTAGCTTTCAGAGTAAACGCTACAGGAGATATTCAACCACTCAACTGTGTAGTCGCTAAAATTAAATCCGATCGCTATCGACACAAGGGGATTGAGCATCTTTTTGATCTTGAAGAAGGGAGCTCAGAACTCCCCCCTACTCTTTTATCTATTCCCTATTCATTAGGGGTTTCAAAAGAGGGAGAAGGAAAAAGTGTTTATTTGGTCATGGATCGACTACAAAACCCTAACCTTTCTTATATCCTGACGAAACCTGTAGAAGAAATACTCAACCCCCTTTTTCAAGGAGCAGCTAAAACAGCCAGAGCTTGTCAGTTTCTCCATCAGCATGGACTGATTCATCGAGATGTTACCTTAAATAACATGACAATCGATGGCCTTTTTGATTATGACACCCTCTGTACTAAGGGAATACATAGGTTACACACAGGCCCCCGCAATATGCGGCCTCCGGAAATCTCCGGGGAGGCCAGACACGCTGATTTTAACGAAGCTTTTGATGTATACATGCTGGGCTATCAATTTGCACGTGTATTTAAGGGAGAATTGGACTCAAGGAAATGGGAAATGGACCCAGGAACACAAAGATTTTTCCAAAAGGTTCTCCATAAAGATCCCGCAGAGAGACCTTCCATGGAAGAATTTGCCACGTTTTTAGAAAGTAAAAAATATTACCCAGGATGATCATGATGGAAATTTCAGCTGGAGCAGGCGCTCCCCCTCTTAGTGATCAATTAGCAACATTTGATCCCCCTCTGGATAGAGACAAAATTACTGATCCCTTTCGCGCAGCCTATCTCTATCTTCAATATGAAGGTATCCCTATCGATGCTATCAAGGCATCAGACATATCCGCGATGTTCAGGGAAGCTCTTAAAGAAAAGAAAGAGCTCATTAAAATTTTTCCCCAACCTCTTCCTGAACACAACATAGAAGTCATTTATCAATTCTATTCAGAATTCAGCGCTGTAGATTTTATTCTCAGACAACCAGCCCCTTTAAATGCACGACCCGAAGCAAAAAGGTATAAAAAACACCCCTGCATCGGTCATGGAGCGTTTAAAAGAATTTTCAACTCCATTGGTTTCAGCATTTCAACAACACTTAATTTATCAATAATAACTGACTGTATGGTAGCTAAAATTAAACCCTGGATCTATCAATCTAAAGGAATTGAGTCTCTTTTGAATCTTCGAACAGCGGGCATTGCACTTCCACCCTCTCTTTTATCTATTCCCGATTCGATAGGAATTTCACCAGAAGGGAGGGGGAAAAGTATTTATTTGACTATGCCTCGGCTAGAAAATCCTGACCTTTCCTATATCCTGACGAAACCTATAGAAGAAATACTCCCCCCTCTTTTTCAAGGAGCCGCTAAAACAGCCAGAGCGTGTCAATTTCTCCATGAACATGGGCTTATTCATCGAGATATTGCCTTAAGTAACATGACCGTTGATGGTCTTTTTGATTATGACACTCTCGGTGCTCAGGAAATCCCCGAAGAAGCTGATAAATCTGATTTCGATGAGGAGGCTTCCGAGGTATACCAGCTGGGCTACCAATTTGCACGTGTATTTGGTTATAGAGTGGACCCAACGACATGGGAAGCTGTAGACCCGGAAACACAAAGATTTTTCCAAAGGGTCCTTAATAAAGATCCAGCAGCGCGACCTTCCATGGAAGAATTTGCCACCTTTTTAGAAAGTACAAAGGAATATCACTCACGAGGCCGTCCTACAGGAAAATAATGAAGGATTTCAGAAAAAGAGTCTTCTACGCATAAATAGGTAGACGATTCCTTTCTTATTTCGGCATAAAAACTATTGATTATTAGTTATTTAAATTTTAAATTCAGATTAATGAATAATAATATTTTAAAAAATTAATTGATTGTTTTTAATGAAAAAATATGATAACATTTTAATTATGCTAAGAATAACACCATCTCCTTTCTCTCCAATGGGCCTACCGGAAGATCCGTCTCCATTAGCGAGATTTACCCCCTCCCCTTCTCCAGATAGGATTACTCAGCTCTTTCAAGAAATCTCTCCAACACTTCCGGAAGGCTCTTTTCCATCGACCCCTGCCATGTCCGAAGTCATCCGCGCTGAATCACCTATGACTTCGGTTAGAGGGGATACTCGTAAATGGAAAATTCTCTCTCAAACGGACCTAGAAAATGGTTCTATCACCTATACTTCTCGATTAACTCCTCTAGGTGCAGGATCTTTTTCAAAAGTGTTCAAAGCCCTTGCTGTCATATTTTCTGAAGATGAAGCTACAGGAACTTATCTAGCTATGTCTCAAACTAAGAGAAGGTACTATAACAAAGCTGCATTTGCCCTTCTTGAAAAAGTTCCCCCATGTCCCCAATTACTGGGAAGACCTCTATATACCGATGCAACCTCCTCTTCATCTAGCGTATATACTACCATGGAACTCTTAGAAGAGCCCACCGATCTATACAAATTAATTCAATCTATAGAAGATACCCAATTACGATTTAATACATTCATCAGAGGTGTTAGAAATACTGCAATTGGGGCATCTGTCCTTCACAACCAGGACATCGTGCATCGAGATATTAAATGGGAAAATATGCACCCCAACGGCCTTTTTGATTATGATACTTTAATAGAAGAAGGATTCCATACATTTAAAGGAGCTCCTATAAAGATGTGCCCTCCTGAGCTCGTTATTTATCGGGAAATATCCCTGTATGATGACAAAAAATGTATTCCTGAAGAATTAGCAGACTATATTGACCAACTACTGGGTTGGTATGGAGTGGCCCCCTTTATAGCCTTCAGGGGAACTCTTCCCTCTTTAACGTATGATGATAAAAAAGAACCACTATACCCCTACACAAAAGCTGTGGATGTTTTTCTTTTAGGGATGCAGTTTGTCCGCTATTTTAGAAACAAGCACCCTTTAACATGGGATTTTTGTAATCATTCGCACCCCTACACCGCCCTAAAGCTCCACGTAGAGCGGATGCTCAGTTTAAATCCAAATGATCGTCCTTCAATGGAAGAATGTGCTGCCTTTTTTACCGCTCTTGAAAAGAATCTTTCTGAATCTTTAGACGAGCGCCAGAAGGAGTATCTTCGATCACAAACCCCTGTAACAGAATCTCCTGTCTAAGCTCATCGGCCCGCTTCCACTCTTTATTAGCCCGGGCTCTTTGTCTTTCCTCAAATGCCTTTTGCACCTTTTCAGGAATAGAAAGAGGCTCTGAAGTAAAAGGAAGAAACCCGAGAACCCGATCAAAATCGTGCAGAACTCCCAGTACAAGCGAGGCCTCTTGCTCCGTAAAACATTTTTCATCCATCAAAGTATTCACTTCTCGAATCAAATCAAAGAGGGCTGCTAAAGCGGCTGAAATATTTAAATCATCTGCCAGGGCCTCTTTAAATAAGTTTTTCGCTTTTTCTAAAGGCGAAGTAATCAATGAGGTCACCGAAGTCGTCTCTTGAAATGAGGTAAGCCTTTCTATAAAAGTGTGTATCCTCTCTAGAGCATGACGAGAAGCAGATAATCCTTCAAATGTAAAATTAAGGGGGGTTCTGTAGTGGGTAGCAATCAGGAGATATCTCATCTCCCTTCCAGAAAAACCTTTCCCTAAGACATCTCTTAAGGTATAAAAATTGCCAAGGCTCTTGGACATTTTTTTGCCATCTACAAGAAGGTGCTCGGAATGCATCCAATGTTTGACAAAACACTGCCCTGTACATGCCTCTGACTGAGCAATTTCATTCTCATGATGAGGGAAGATATTATCTACTCCTCCCACATGAATATCAATCGTCTCTCCTAAAAGAGCCATTGCCATTGCAGAACATTCGATATGCCATCCCGGCCTACCTGGGCCAAAGGGACTCTCCCAAAAAATTAATCCATCTCTTTCCTTGTCATAGGCTTTCCATAACACGAAATCAGAAGCAGCCTCTTTATCATACTCATCTGCTGCAACCCTGTCAGAAGCCCCTACCTTGAGATGATCTAATGTTAAATGAGAAAGGCGTCCATAAGAAGGGAATTTTTTGATGCTAAAGTAAATGCTCCCGTCTTTGCCAACATAAGCAATCCCCTCTTGCATCAACTTTTCAATCAGTTTAATCATATTGGGGATATAATCTGTAGCTGCGGGGTAATGATCTGCAGGCTCTATATTTAAGGTTTTGATATCCTCAAAAAAAGCCTCTTTATAAATCTTAGTGAAAGCTTCTAGAGAAGTCTTCTTGCCTAAAGCCCCTCGAATGGTTTTATCATCCACATCTGTCAAATTCATCACATGGTCCACTTCCATTCCCAACCATTTTAAAGTCCGTTTTAAAAGATCTTCAAATACATAGGTGCGGAGATTCCCAATATGGGCAAAATTGTACACTGTAGGACCACATGTGTAGAGCTTAACCTCTCTTTTAGCAAAGGGAACTTTTGTTCTTGATTCGGTGTTATACAGTTTGAGCATACATCTCTTCTAATTTACGAAAATGGACTTTACCTGTTCCTGTAAGGGGAACTTCTTTAATCTGACGCACTTCACTCACTTTGACAATCCGAGCAAATCCCGAATTTTTGAGAGCGTTATTCACTTTTTCCTTCGATAAGGGAAACGTAGCAAAAAGGATCAGTTGCGGCTTATCCCCTTCGGTTGCAATCATAGCAAGGGAAGGGCGCTCTTCATTGACGGGATACCAATTTTCAAGACGAGCCCTTTCACAAAGTTCATCTTCAAGGGCCCCTAAACTGATCATCTCCCCTCCAATTTTAACAAACCGCTTGATGCGGCCCCCTAAAATGAGATTTCCCTCTTTATCGATATGTCCAATATCTCCAGAGCGATACCAACGCTTTCCTCTGATTTCAACAAACGGATTTTTTGCTGTAGGGCTCATGTATCCCCCAAAAACAGAAGGACCTCGAATGCAAATTTCCCCCTCTCCTTGGATAGGGCGCAATGTTTCAGGATCAATAGTGCACAGTTCCACTCCAGGAAGGGGTTTTCCTACTCCCTTTCTTTCATCTCCAGGATAAACTAAAGAAACCATAGGGGAACACTCGGTAATCCCATACCCCTCAATCATCGGCTTTCCAAGATGATCTGCCGTTTGAAAGAGCTCTTGAGGAGCTTTTTCAGCTCCTACAACAAAAAGACGAACCGAATTCAGCTCTTCTGCCGTGGCTACCCGAAATAAATTTTTCATAAAACTAGGAGCTAAAGCCACAATAGTTACCTTCCAATGACTGATATCTCTTGCCATTGCCTGATTATCCGTAGGATCTGGAGAAAAGAATACCCGCAGCCCTGCTAAAAGGGGAAGGAGTCCCGTCACCGACGATCCAAAAGAATGAAAAGGGGGTAGAACCCCATAGATAATATCAGAAGAGTGGAGATCTACTGCCGATAAAGCGGCCATCTGATTTTGTAATAAATTGCGGTGTGAGAGGGGAACTGCCTTAGGATAGGTTTCTGTTCCACTCGTAAATAAAAGGAGGGCAGGATCATTTTCATTTAAATCATCATAAGAAGGACTCCTTGAAAAAAGGGCTCTTAATTTATCTTTAAATGTAATCCCCTCTTTAACATCTTCTAAAAAGAGCAACTTATCCTCTAAAAGGCCCAAATCAAGCCCCTCTACCTTGTCAATAAATTTGCGCGAAGAGAGAACAACCTTAAGCCCTAGAAGTTTTTGTGCATAATTCAAAGAGCGAACCCCTGCAGTCCAATTGAGCATCACAGGTAGCTTTCTAGCAACTAAGATGGCCATTAAGGTGAGATAGGTCCCAACAGAAGAGGGAAGGAGAATCCCAATGTAGTCCCCTGGCATTTTCTCAATTTTTTTAGACATGATTAGGACGGCCAATTTCATCCTTTTATAGCTCATGACCCCCGTATTTTGATCGGCACAACACGCATGGGATCCCATCCGCTTACAAATATTAAAAAAGGCTTCCTGAACAAGGGCCCCTTTAGGGGGCTGAACAGCAGGCCTATGGAGTTCGTGAGGCCATTTTCCGGTTGGAGCAAGGGAAGGATCTCCCCTACTCCCCCTTTTACCAAGGGCCACTTCAAAAAGGTCAAAAACTGTATTGAGCTCACCTGGGGGAACTTCTCCAATATCATACCTTTCATCTAAAAAGGCATGGAGGTTGGCTATATCTAGTGAATCAAGACCGAGATCAGCAGAAAGATCCATCTCATCATTGAAATGACTTTGACCTGAAATTTCTGTAAGCTGTTGAAACACAATTTGTCTCATTTCATTAGGGACGCTGAGGTTCCCCTCTTTTTTCTCCTTTCGATCCTGCCTTGTCACCTGAGGAAGATCCTCTTTATAAAAAGCATGTGAAATGAGGGTTAACGGATCTTCTTTTTCTCGATAGAAGGCATCGAGGTACTGATTAAATTCTAAGCGAGATTTCCCACGAGGCAAGTCCTCTTTTGGCACCTTAATGTCAATTTCAACCCGCCTTTTAGGAACAAAGAAAATCCCGTTTTTTAAGATAATCCGAATCCCTTTCAATAAAGTTTTCCAAAAAGGGGGAACAAACCCGGTAAGGGCTCTTGAAAAAATGGACCCCCAAAGCCCCCTGATATGAATCAGTACGATCCTCGATTCGGGACATTCACTGATTAAAGTGTGAACAAGGGAACTGCCCCCCACCGCATCCTTATCATGCCGCTGCAGGTGACCCGAAGGGTAAATGAGAAAATTATCTCCCTTGGCGAGCCCTTTTTTAACCTCTTCAATGACCTGATCTACCTGTTTCATCTTCCACTTAGAAGAAGAGGTATCAAAATTAGGGACGGGGATGGAACGGGTCGCTTTCATAAAGAAATGGCCCCCCCTCATATGATAGAAGTAATCGACAACAAGAGGTCTCGGTTGAAATTTTTTCCCAAGAAGATCGTAAATGATCAGGGGGTCCACTTCCGCAGGGTGGTTTGGACAAAAAATCAAGCCTCCACCCTCAATTGTATCGAGAGCTCCTTTATCGTAAATAATGCGATAGCGCAGTCTAACGATGAGAGAAAGAAGAATCCTTAAAAAACGATGTATAAAATTCATGGAGCCAGTATACCACAATCAAAAATGGTTGCAAATTAAAAAAATAAGTTGACTTTACGGGGAGAACCTTTTAAAAATAGTAATAAACCGACTTGTAGGAGGTCATTTCATGAAACCAGTTTCAAGATCAGGTGAAACCCCAGCCCCTAAGCATCACGGCATCCAGAAAGTTGCAAAGCGGATCCCTTTCCCTGAGTATCAACCCTATTCCCCTCCCCTCAGTAAGCATCAGATTACAAAGGGAAAGAAGATCGATGCTCGGATTGCTAACATATCAAAAAGAAAGCTCGCTGCATAATTTGATCCCAACCGCCTTAGCTTCGGGATAGGTCAATTTCTCTACGAGGTCTTCAGGAGCGACCCATCGCCCCTCCAAGATCTCTTTTGCCTGAAGTAAAAGAACTCCTTCCACAAAGGCAGGGAAAAAGAAAATCTGTTTATTGACCCTTTGTTCAATAAAAGGAGCATCTTGAAGAAGCTGAACAACTTTAAGACCTGTCTCTTCAAATAATTCGCGGGAGGCCGTTTCTAAAGGAGTCTCCCCCTGTTCTGGACGCCCCTTTGGAAACCCCCAATGTCCCCCATTCACATGTTTGATGATCAAAATCTTCCCATTATGAATAGGAATAATCCCATACGCTTTAATCATAACGGCCAAAGACAATAGAGGCATTATGCCCCCCAAATCCAAATGAATTATTCAAAGCTACTCTGACGGGGTGTTTAATCGCTTTTCCGGGAACCACATCAATTCCTTCAAGTTCGGGTTCTGGATTTTCTAGATTGAGGGTAGGGTGGAGCTGTCCTGTTTGAATCGCTTTAATGGTGATTACTGACTCAAAACCCCCTGCGGCGCCCAAACCATGACCAATTAAAGATTTTGAACCATTGACTTTCATTTTCGCTAGATGATGTTTAGGAAAGACGAGTTTCATCCCCCTCACTTCACAAAGGTCCCCTACAAGGGTCGAGGTTGCATGGGCATTGATATAGTCCACGTCCTCAGGCTGTATATTTCCATCTTGAAGAGCCAGTTTCATGCACTCAGCTACCATAGATCCATCTGATCTCGGTTCCGTGATATGATACGCATCTGCGTTCATCCCCCCTCCCAAATACTCGGCGAGAATAGGAACGCCTCTTCTTAAAGCACTTTCTTCAGTTTCAAGAACAAGGACTCCAGCCCCTTCTCCCATCACAAATCCATCACGTCCTAAATCCCAAGGTCTAGAAGCTGCTTGAGGATCATCATTTCTTTCTGATAAGGCTTTACATGCTACAAACCCGGAAAGGCCAATGAGGTTAATCGGAGCTTCCGCCCCACCACACACCATGATATCGGCATCGCCCCGTCTAATATGATTGGCTGCAGCAATAATGCTATGGGTCGCTGTTGCGCAAGCTGTTGATATAGAATAGTTTGGACCAGTAAACCCAAAATCCATCGAGAGGATGGCCCCTCCCATATTGGTAATAATATAAGGAACAAAAAAGGGAGTTAAACGACTGAATCCCTTTTCAAGGACAGTTTGCACCCCATCAGAAAAGACCTTCATCCCCCCCATACCAGAACTAATGAGAACCCCCACTCTATGGGGATTCACTCCATTGAGATTTTGGGGAGTAATTCCACTCATCTCTAGAGCTTTTTTTCCAGCAACAACACTATAACGGACAAAAGGGTCGACACGCCTTGCTTGTTTTTTATCGAGGTACCCCTCGCAATCCAAATCTTTCACTTCAGCAGCAAAGCGAGTGGGAAACTCGCTGACGTCTAATGATTCTATCGGCCTTACTCCACTTTCTCCTTGCAAAAGTTTGGAATAAAACTGATCTACATCAGTGCCAAAACAGGAAACAATTCCCATTCCGGTTACGACCACTTTTTTTTGATTCATGTCACCTTGGTTCCTAGGTTCAATTCGAGAAGATTCCCATCAGACCAAAGTCTTTCGAGCTGATATCTTCTTCTCATTTCGGGCATAAAAAGATGAACAGCAATGACCCCAAAATCGAGGACAACCCAATCGCCATGGCTACGTCCTTCGGTGTGTATCGGTGGGCTTCCCGCTTCGTCCATCGCAGCTTCCACTTCTCTTGCAATTGCAATGACATGTCGATCGACAGTTCCTTCTGCAATCACAACTACATCTGCTGTTGAAGCAACTTCAGAAACATCCATTGCAAGGATATTTATCCCTTTTTTATCATAAATTGCTTTAGCAATTAAATTAACTAGTGGCAGTATTTCTTTATTCATAATGGGCAGAGTATAATTGATGTTCCAGAATGTAGTCTAGGACTTTCTCGTCGAGTTCAGAGGAACAATCTTCCCCATTTTTCAATTTTTTTCTTAAGACACGACTCCGTTCTCCAGTGCGAGGCCCTATCAAAGGGGGGGCAAGCTTTAAAAGGAGCTCTGATTCCTTCCATTGAGATAGGGTAGAGACTTCATCTTCACTTAAAATTAAACGAAAGTGTTGATGCCCTGTTTCCATGAGAAAGCGGATGGTATCAATGGTATAGGAGGGAGGTGGCCGCTTTAACTCACAGTCTGTCAAAAGAAAATGGGATTCATTCCCCATTGCTAATTTAATCATATTGAGCCGATGTTCCCCTTCCGTAGGGGGTGGGTTCCCCATTTTAAAAGGGGAAATGGATGCGGGGCAAAAGAGAACACGGTCAACGAATTGGAGTGCCCATTTGGCTAAAAGGAGATGCCCCTTGTGAATAGGGTCAAATGTACCTCCAAAAAAACCATAGATCATACGTGATAAAGGAGTTCCCAAATTTTAGGAAAAGGATAGTACGCTCTATCGATCATAAGCTCTAGTCGATCTAGAATATGCCGTGCTACACCAAACTGCCCTAACTGTATCGATTCAGTAATCGCATCGATAAGGTCTCTTATCAAGGCACTTCTATGGGCTTGATGGTTCCTTTCAAAAAGTTCTAACGTCCTAAGTGCAGCGGGAAGGATTTCTGTGTCAAAAATTTCGACAAACAGTTTCTCTTCGATCCCTTTTTGCTTATGATAGGTAGATATCATCACTTCCTGAAGTGATTTTAATTCTTTTACACTCATCACCTCTTGCATTGCCTCTACAGTTGTAGGTGCTGTAAAAAGGTGAAACGCTTCGACTGCTGTTTGGAAATGGGGTAAAGAGCGCCTTGCAGCTTCTTCTCTCCATTCTTCTGAGTAGTTATCTCCAGAGAAACGGATCGCTTTTGTCTTTGCTAAATAATGTTGAATCGCAGGAACAACCCCCCTTGCTTCAATGGCATCCATGAGTTCATGAAGACTTTCTGCAACAATGGCATTTAAAATGGTCGTGGGGAGAGCTGGACTCATCGAAGCTCCGAGGGCTCTAAATTCAAATTTATTGCCTGTAAACGCAAACGGAGAGGTGCGATTGCGATCGGTGCTATGGCGAGGGAGTTTGGGAATATGAGAGAGTCCTAAATCGAGGAATTCCTCCATAGATTCGATCCCCTCTTCCAAAAATTTTTCAAGGGCTTCTCCAAGATACACAGAAATAATCGCAGGAGGGGCTTCATGTCCTCCAAGCCGTTCATCATTGCCATAAGATCCGACACTCGCCCTTAGAAGAGCTCCGTGAGAATGGACCGCCATCAAAACTGCCGTCAACATGACAATAAAATAAGGCTCTCGAGGGTCTAGTAAATTACGCCCTGTATCCGACTGAAGAGACCAATTGAGATGTTTTCCTGATCCATTCACATCTCTAAAGGGTTTCTCATGCAAAAGACATTTAAGTCCGTGTTGTTGAGCCACCTTACGCATGAGTTCCATGAGAAGAATATTGTGATCAATAGCTAAAACAGCTCTTTCATAAAGAGGAGCCACTTCATGTTGAGCAGGGGCAACTTCGTTATGTCTTGTTTGTAGAGGAATGCCCAGTTTAGCCGCTTCATTTTCAAAGTCCTGCATAAAGCGCAAAACCCGTTCTTTCACGCTGCCAAAATAGTGATCTCCCAACTCTTGACCTTTGGCTGGAGGAGCTCCAAAAATCGTTTTCCCGAGCTGCGTGAGGTCAGGCCTTTCTTTAGCAAGTTCAGCATCAATGACAAAATACTCCTGCTCACACCCGACTGTAGAAAATACCTGTTTTGCTTCAATCTCAAAGTAATGGAGTAAGCGGATTGCTGCTTGATTGATCTTCGCATCTGAACGAAGAAGAGGAATTTTTGTATCAAGAGCCTCTCCTGTCCATGAATAAAAGACAGAAGGGATGCAAAGAGTTTTGATTCCTCCTATATCCCAAATAAAAGGGGGTGAGTGGCGATCAAAGCTTGTATAACCTCTTGCTTCATAAGTGCATCTTAATCCCCCATTAGGAAAAGAAGACGCATCAGGTTCCCCGAGCATGAGATCTTTACCCGTGAGATCTTTAACAGCAAAGGACTCATGTTTTTCAGCGCTAGCACCTGTTAAAGGCTGAAACCAATGACAATAGTGTGTCGCTCCTTCAGCTAAAGCCCAGCTTTTAAGTCTTGCTGCAATTTCATTCATGTCAGCCAACATTTCATCCACTTCTTGAAACACAGCAGGAGATATCATAACCTAGCCTCTATCATTTGGAGATATTTTCTTGCACTTTCGATCAAAAGTTGCATGTTAATCGCTTTTTCAAAATCGAAATTAGATCCTCCGATCTCTTTTCTATACTGTTCAATCCGCCTTTTAACCTTCACTCGCAAGTCCCTGAGCTCCTCTTCTACTTCGTCTCCCTGATCCGCTTTGTGAAGCAGTGCATTCACTTCAGACGACAGGTCAAACTCCACCTTAGGTTTGGGGGGAGGAGAAGGGGCCTCTACCTTAGGTTTACGCTCCTTATTCCACGCTTCTGCTAAAATAACTCGGACCTGTTTAAACGTAGACGGATTAATCGTCAGTTCCTTTTGGAGGGTCTGACAAAGGACAATGTCGTTTCTAGAAAAAGAGGTTTCATTGACAAATCTCTGAACCTCTTTAAGAAAGAGCTCGCTCAATGTTTTAATGAGTTCTTTTTTTCTAGGAAAAACAATATCGCCGAGTAAACTGATGCGCTTAAGAAGTCGATTGCGATGCTTAAATCGCATTTCAGTTTCAATCGCTTCCATACGAAGGGCATTTAATCGACACCCTAACATATGCAACAGGGAGATTTCCCCCTGAAGAGACCTACATTCTTCTTCGACAAAAAAAGAGGAAGGAAAACTTAAATCAATAGGGAACACATTCGATTCCTGAATATCCTTCTCAATTGCATCAAGAGCGATATCGATCTGCTCAATCGCAAAATTGGCTCGATCATCCAAGATTAATTTAAGTTGTTTGGCCTCATCTGTTAATTCTACGTAGTTGGACCACAATGTTTTTCGTTTAACAGGACTAATGGATTGTTTGAAAGCTTCCACACATCGATTTTTGGCTTCCCAAAATTCCTGCATACGGGTGTTTTCACCATCAGATAAAAGGGTTCGCATAAATTCAAGAGCAACTTCAATTCTCCCCTCTGAATGCGCAGCAGAGGTGAATTTTTTTTCAAAATCATCAAATGACATGAAGGAGAGTGTAGCGTTAGCTCAAGATTATTTTCAACACTTCTTCGCGAGGAGTGAGATCACAGTCAGTCCATTGGAATAAGGGTTCCTTGCGAAACCAGGTAAACTGTCTTTTAGCAAAGCGGCGCGTCGCGAGTTTAAAAGACCAAATAAACTGGTCCCAGTCATCTTGATGTTGGTCAGAATCAAGAAAATCGAGGTACTGTTTATAGCCAATGGCTTGAGAAGCGCTGAGATTTTCTCTTAAGCCATTTCGCTCAAGTCTTTCAACCTCTTCAGGAAATCCTTGTTTCACCATTTCATCACATCGATGATCAATCCGTTCATATAAAATATCTTTAGGATAATAGATAAAATGGCATCGAAAATCGAATTCCTTGGGATGTGCATCGGCTCGAAATTTAGGAAAATCGCTCACTTTTTTATTGGTGAGTGTGATGATTTCTAAAGCTCGCACAATTTTTTGCCGATCTCCAAAGCCAATCGTTAGGGCATATTCTAGATCGAGGTTTTTAAGGCGGTCATACATCGCCTGCGCCCCGAGAAGACGGAGTTCATCTTCCAGCCTTTCTCTAATTTGGGGAGAAGCGGGAGGGCCTCCTGGTGGGCCATAAATCAGGGTATGGATATAAAATCCTGTCCCTCCGACGACAATGGGAATATTACCACGCGCATGAATGTCTCGAATCGTTTGCGTTGCTGCTTGGTAGTAGTCCATTACAGTAAAAGAAGATGCAACATCAACAATATCAATGAGATGATGGGGAATCCCTTCCATTTCCCCTTTCGTTATCTTAGCCGTTCCGATATTCATCCCTCGGTACACCTGCATCGAATCAGCTGAGATAATTTCGCCCCGAATTTTTTTTGCGATCTCGATAGATATCGCTGATTTCCCTGTAGCAGTGGGCCCGGCAATCACAAGAACCCCCTTTCCGCTCAGATAAAGAGGGAGTTTCTGCATTTGCGGGAGAGGGCGGAGATCGTGCATACTTTAAGCGGCTTTTTTAGCGTCCATTTCGTTATTTGAGATATTTAAAATGCGCTCAAAACCGGCCATTTTAATAATTTCCATCACATCATCTCCGATAGAGAAAAAGACGAGGCGCCCCCCCATCCCCTTCCATTTCTTGGTAGAAGCGAGAAGCACTCTCATGCCTGCGCTACTCAAATAGTCGATTTTAGAGAAATCAATGAGAACTTTCATCCGATTTGCTTCAAACAAACCTTGCAACTTACTTTCAAGCAAGGAAGCAGAAGTTGCATCTAACCTTCCTTCGATACGTAAAATCGTGTGCCCTTCTCCTAAATCTTCCAAAATATTCAATCCCACCGACATACATCCCCCTTTCACCTATATACCCAATTATATAAATTTTGCATTGAATTGACAAGGGATTACCAAAAATATTACAATCGGATAAGGGGGAAGTCATGAGTTTAGTAAATGGGCCTGCATTTATTCCATCATCCTCTCCCTATTTTGATAAGCACCCATCCATTTCTCCTGAAATTGGGGGGGATCTTTTTAATCACACTTCTCAATTTTACGCCTGGTACCTCTCCTGGGAAAGAGCACCTACAGAACATAAAGAGACCTTCAGCTTACTTTCTACCATCATGCAAGTTGCTAAAGTCTCATTAGAAGGGGGACTCTATTTAAATAAAGAGAGAGAGAGGGAGGGGGTCCTTAAATTGCAGGATCTTTCAGAGGGATTAACTAATGGAAGCTATGCCTCTCATGAGATTTCAGAAACAGTATCCTCTATTTTAATGAATCTCATCGATAACAACCCCAAAGCAAGGTTAGTTGCAAAATCGACCCTACTTGAATATAAGCTATTGATTTACAATAACAAGCAAGACCTCCCCAGGGATGTTTTTGTCTATCTTACGAGTAAAATCACCCCTTCTCTTGGAGACCTCGACGCGGAGAAGCTTTCAAGGGAGCTGTCAAAACTCTTGGACTCTTCTCAAGAACCTGAGGAGATCTTAGGAAACCTCACAGCTCTTTTGAATCACTGGCCTTAACAAATACCTCCTTAAGTAAAGAGCAATGCATCTGATAGGCTATGGCCTTTTTGCCATGAGGACCATGCCAATGAAAAATCAGCGCTTCAGGGTTATCCTCACAAGAGCGACTCCAATTATAGATCAGGGGAAGCTCGGCAAAAAGATCAGGGTCTTTTGCAAGGAGCCTCGATAGGGTATTTTGGTCCCCTACGCACACATCATTGACCTCAAAAGAGAGATTTGCCCATTGTTCGATAAGATCGATTCCCCTTTTAAAGACAAAAACTCCTGAATTATGGGTATTATTCTCTTTGGGCTGGTATACCTCTTTTGCGATAGCAAACCCCTCCTCTCCTTGACAAAAAGAAAACAGGGCATTCAATGGCCCCCTAATTTCACAATCGAGATCGATCCAGATTGAATATTGGTAGGGAGACTGAAGGCAAGCTAGGGGTTTTTTAAACCAAGCCTGTCTAAAAGACCAGACCTCTTTACCAAATTGGTGTTCCCATTCAGGAACTAGAGAAGCTCCAATCTCTTCCTTAGAAGCAACAAAGATATCTGCCACGTGGAGAGGAAGGAGTGTTCCATGGGCTTGGCACCATGTTTTCATTTCAAAAGACATGCCGAAGTCGACAAAAGTGACAGGGTAATCATTATAACGGTGGTAATGATCCCACCACCAGGGTAACAACCATTCTTGAGAGAGGTCTGTCCCCACAACAATCCCCTCTTTGGCCAGGCATTCCCTGACATTCCATCGACGATAGGGGGCGTACAGCATTTAAAATCCGCCAGGTTGCCAGGACATTTGTTCGGTATCATCGACATAAGCCATTTTTGGGAGCCGCAAATCGATGACCTTTAAGGTAGCTCCTGTCTCAGTCTCTTGGATCTTGAGCTCACTTAAAAATTCGAGGTAATTGCCGAGTTGTTGAGGGTACTCATCAGGAGTAAGGCGTAGCAAGTGGTTTTCTAGTTGTACAATCACTTGTCTTTTGCCAAGACTTGGAGCCTCTACCTGAGCCACATCAATCAAAAGGGGGCGCAACCCATGGTGCTCTAACAGGGGGATGATATCCAAGATCAATGGAAAACCAACGAGAGGGGGATTCCATCCCGAAAACTCCTTTAATCCGAATCTCACCTCAGGCAATTTTTTCGGGGAGAAAAAAGGAGAAAAAGGAAAGATTCTCCCCTCTTCATCCACTGCCGTGTTTTCAAAATCAACAAGCATCGCAAGGGGTTGCCTCAGTGTATAGTCGATATAAAGGGTATCTGGGGGTTTTCTCTTCAAAGAGGCTTCTTTGATGACAGGGCAGGCCAAAAGTTTTTCCTTCCCCTCTTCTAAATCAAATGCATAGAGATTTGTAGGATGATCTTTGCTTAAAGATAAAAGAGAAGCGAGGTAATCAGTTTTAAGCGCTTTTTGATCTAATCCCGTTTGAATAATCGCAGTAATAAGGTAGCGATCATCTCTTTTTTTCTCTTCCTGAGATTCCAAATAAACTTTTTTGGCCCCAAAAAACAGGAAAGGAGCCACTCCTAGTATGATAATGGCTCGAGGTAAAAGGTAGCGGGGTAAGCGCATGCAATAATCTCTCTCTTGAAATTTTATACAGGACTATCTCTATACTAGACAAAAATTAAGGGGCGGCAAATTGCCGCATTTTTCATGAAAGAACCGACGATGTTTTTTCTTCTTTTCTCTATTTATTGCAGCAATTTGCTGCTCCTTCACGTGCCTCTGCCCGTTCCTGTGCCCCTGCCCGATTCCTTCTTTTTTTTTGTCCAGTACAGAGTAACACTTTTGAAAAATTTGTCAATTTTCTAGAGAGGAGAGGGTTGGACCGTTTGGTCAGCATCGAGCACCCATCCCCCTCCGAGCGCCTCATAAATATCGATCAGGGTCGTAAAAGCTCTTCCTTGTGTTTCAGCAAGATCGAGCTCAGCTCTAAATAATTGCCTTTCTGCATCAAGAAAAGTAAGGTAGTCTGTCTCCCCATTTTGATAACGGAGATTCGAAAGATGAAGGTAATCAGCTAAAGTCTCTACCCGCTCTTTTTGGGTGATCAAAAGATCCATGGTAATACGGTGAGAAATCAACGCATCGTTCACTTCTTGGAATGCAGTCAAGATCGTTTGATGGTACGTATGGAGCGCCATGAGTTTTTCAGCTCTTGTGAGTTTCAACCCACTAGTCAATCTTCCACCGGTAAAAATTTCCTGAAAAATCTGGGTTCCATAATCGTACATTGTAGAGGGCCCCTTAAAAAGGGTGGATAGCTGCTGACTTTCCACTCCCCAAGCCCCTGTTAAATTGATATTGGGGAAAAAGCGCGCTTTTGCAACCCCAATTTCTGCATTAGCCGCAATTAAGAGTTGTTCTGCAGATAGGATATCAGGCCTTTGGCTGAGAATTTCTGAGGGAAGCGCCACAGGAACGGCAAGAGGCATTTTCAGTTCCGAAAGGGTTTTTCCCCTCTCAATTGCCATCGAGGGTTTCCCGATTAAAACAGAGATGAGATCCTCTGCAAAAGCGATTTGAATTTGAATCTGATGCACAATAATTTCGGCATCTTCCACTTCAGATAATGCCTGATCCACCTCCATTCTAGAAGTAAGCCCAAGCTGATACCTCACAATGGCCAATTCATACGATTGCTTTCTTGTGCCTAAAGTTTCATTAGCAATAAGCAGTTGCCTATCAAATTGTTTAAGCCGGATGTAGGTAGCTGCCACATTAGAAATCAGCGTAAGGACAACAGTCCTTCTATTTTCAATCTGTGAGAAGAGTTGTGCTTGTGCAGCCTGGGTTGCACTGCGGATCTTTCCCCAAATATCCACCTGATAAGAAGCATTTAAAATGAGGGTAAAAACATTCGCAGTTGCCGACTGTCCCGGAATGAGAGGAATTAAATTTGTCGAAGCCTTCCCCCTTCCTGCCTCTCCAGAGCCACTTAACTGAGGATAGAGTTCAGAAGCAACAATCCCTAACCGGGCAGCAAAAGCATCCACACGACTTACAGCAACCTGTAAATCTTGGTTATTCATAAGGGATTCTTGAATCAGACTATCTAAGTAGGGATCTCCAAAAGCTTTCCACCAATAAAGATGAGCAAGAGAAGTATTTTCTTCTGTGGTAAGGCGCCATGTTATAGGGACCTCTACGTCAGGCCTCTCATATTTGGGATGCATTGTACAAGCGGTGAGTATGAGCAAAAAAAAGGAAAACTTATTCACAAGGCGGTTCCTTTTTTTTCTGCAAAGAGGCAAACGTTTTATAAAAAAGGGGAACAAACAAAAGCGCTAAGAAAGTGGCTGCTATCATCCCCCCCATAACCCCCACTCCGACAGAGTGACGAGAGGCGGCCCCCGCCCCTTGACTGGTAACAAGAGGAGTAACCCCTAAAATAAAGGTGAGCGATGTCATCAAAATGGCTCTAAATCTCAACTTAGCCGCAGTTAAAGCTGCCTCTACAATGGGCATTCCTTCCCTATGCTTCATCATCGCAAACTCTACAATCAGGATCGCATTTTTTGCAGAAAGGGCAATCAAAGTGACAAGTCCAATTTGAAAATAGACGTCATTTGGCATCCCCTTGATCCAAATTGCTAAAAAAGCTCCTAAAGTTCCAAAAGGAACGGCCATCAAAATAGCAAGGGGCATCATCCACTGTTCATATAGAGCTGAAAGGACGAGAAAGACCATGAAAAGACCTGCAAGAAGGACCACTGTCGAGCTCCCCCCTGTTGAAATCTGCTGATAGGCCGCTCCGCTCCACCCATATGTCATGTCATCTAGGAGAATCTCTTTTGCAATCTCCTCCATGGCTATAATCGCTTGTCCTGAAGTATATCCAGGTGCTGGGCCTCCAATAATTTCAGCCGCAGGAAAATCATTAAACCGACTGACGAGATTAGGCCCTTTCGTTGGATAGACTCTAAGAAGGGACTTCAGAGGCACCATTTGATTGTACGTTGATTTGACATACATCGACTCTAAATTATCGAGCCTCTCTCTGTAAGCAGGTTCTGCTTGGGCAATGACCTGATATACCCTTCCATATTTATTGAAATTATTGATGTAAATCGATCCCACAAGCGCCTGTAAAGCCTGAAAAACATCACTTACAGGAACTCCTAAAGCCTTTGTTTTATACCGATCTAAATCAACATAAAACTGCAGATTATTAAATTGGGCTGTGGAATGTAACCCTGTCAACTCGGGGCGGCTTTTCGCTTTTTGAAGAAAAAGATTGACCGCCTCTTCAAGAGCGCGATTGCCTCCATCCCCTCGATTTTCAACCCAAAACTCAAAACCCCCTACTACACCTAGTCCCTGAATAGCAGGAGGATTTGCTACAATAACAACTCCGTCCTGGATTTTTTCAAAAAAAGATCTTCTCAAATCAGCTGCAATCGCATCTGCGCTAAGATTTTTCCCCTTCCTTTCACTCCAATCCTTCAAAATAATAAAATTGGTCCCTATCGTCGTCCGGTCAAGGCTTTCAATAATACTAAACCCCGTCAAAGAGACAACTTTATCAACTCCTGGATGCTGGCGCGCAATCAGATCCACTTGATGATCAATATCTGAAGTTCTATTTAAGCTCGCAGCATCAGGGAGGTTAGCAATGGCAATTAAATACCCCTGATCTTCATCTGGAACAAAACTTGTCGGAGTATGAGAGAAGAAAAATCCGAGCGCTCCCAAAAGGGCGATAAAGCAAATCCCTCCGAGCCACCCTCTTTGCATGAGAGCGTTAGCCCCTTTAAGATACCCTTGAGTCATTTTTTCTAACGAAACATTGAAAAGATGAGCAGCTCTGTTTTCTTTCTTTCTCGGCTTTAATACCAGGGCAGCAATGGCAGGGCTTAATGTAAGGGCAACAAGTCCTGAGATAAAAACAGAAATAGCAATGGTCATTGCAAACTGCTTATAAAGTTGCCCTGCAATCCCACCGAGAAATGCGACCGGAATAAAGACAGCAGACAAGACAAAAACAATCGCAATCACAGGGGCTGTCACCTCTTCCATCGCCTTTTCTGCAGCCTCTTTTGGTGCAAGGGAAAATTCCCTCATGTTGCGTTCAATATTTTCAACCACCACGATCGCATCATCAACCACAATTCCAATCGCAAGAACCATTCCAAATAAAGTGAGTGTATTGATCGAAAATCCCAAAATATACATTCCAGCGAATGTCCCTATAATAGAAACAATAAGTGCCAATACAGGAATTAAAGTAGCCCTTGCACTTTGAAGGAAAACAAAAACGACAATCATGACTAAAATAGCAGCCTCAAAAATCGTCCTCACCACTTCTCCAATTGAAGCCTGAATAAATAGGGTAGTATCGTAGGGAATGGAATAAGAGATCCCCTCAGGGAAGCGAAGAGCAATTTTTCTCATCGATTCTTTAATCGCTGCAGCGACTTGGAGGGCATTTGCTCCATACTGCTGATAAATAGGGAGTAAGATGGTGGTTTTCCCATTCAATGCACCATCTACCGTGTAATCCTGGGCCCCGAGCTCAACTCGCGCGACATCTTTGAGCAGCACCATGTTCCCACTGAGGTCGGCTCGTAACACAATATTGCCAAACTCTTCTGCTGTCGACAATCTCCCCTGAGTTGCAAGGGGGACCGTCAAAGGTACGGGGTGTATGTTGGGGGCTTGTCCGAGCTGACCTATTCCAAAATCTTTATTTTGTTCCCTAACCGCCATAGCAATATCACTTGTGGTAATACCAAGCTCTGCCATGATATCTGGCCTCAACCAAATCCGAATAGAATAGTTTCTTTGTCCAATGACAGAAATATTACTAATTCCAGGAATAAGCTCTAGATCATTAACGACATTAATATTCGTATAATTACTTAAAAAAACATCATCGTAACGCCCTTTAGGTGATTCGACAGCCACAACGAGGAGGATATTGGGTGTTTGTTTTTTAACAACGACCCCTTCACTTTGAACTCCCTCTGGCAACTGCGATAGAACCTGAGAGACAAGATTCTGGACATTGACCTGATCCATATTGGCATCACTGCCAATTTCGAAGTAGACCTCAAGGGTCATGTTGCCTGTAGAGGCGTTTTGAGAGTACATGTAAATCATGTTCTCTACGCCGAGAATTTGTTGTTCTAAAGGAGATGCAACATCATTAGCAATCGTATCGGCATTAGCCCCATTGAATACTGCAGTCACCTCAATAAGAGGAGGGGTCATATTGGGGAATTGTTCGATGGGCAAAGAATGCATCGCCACAAGGCCCGCGAAAGCAATGGCAATCGAAATCACACTTGCAAAAACAGGGTTGTGAATAAAAAAGCGAGAAATCACTCAGTCACCCAGGTCTTTACTTCCACGATAGATCCATTCGTGATCCGATTGACTCCCCCAACCACGACAATATCTCCTTTTTCAACTCCGCTATTGATGATCCATCCATTCAAATACCAGTCCCCTAAGATGACAGGACGTATTTCAATCTTACCTTGAGCTCCTACGACATACACAAAAAGGCCCCCCTGTCCCTGAAGTACCGCAGTTTGAGGAACGACAATCGCATTGGGATGATAGGCCCCTTCGACAATGACCCGAACAAATTGACCCGGACGGAGCCATCCTTGGGGGTTATCCATAATAGATCTGACAAGGGTGGTTCCTGTGGTTTGTTGAACAGCCGGATCGAGAAAATCAATTTTACCTTTAGCTGGCATGGTGGATCCATCAGCCATAACGACTTTAATATTGAAGTTATTTCCTTCTGGGTATTTTAAGAGCCCTTTTTTTAATTCATCGCGCGCTTTTAAAATATCATTTTCAGAAACACTAAAATTAACCCAAATAGGATCGATGACAAAAATATTGGTCAGGAGACTATTGGGGCCTGGGGAAATCAAAGCTCCTTCTCTAAAAATAGCGCGGCTTGCCATTCCTGTGACAGGGGCGCTAATAGAAGCAAATCCGAGATTAATCTGAGATTTTAAAAGAGCAGCCTGGGCAGCGAGGACATTAGCTTCTGATGCCATCTCATCAGACAGAGCATTGTCTAAATCCCTCTGACTCACGGCATTTTGTTTATAAAGGGGAACCATCCTATTTTTAATCTGAATGGCATTCCATAAAATCGCTTTTTGTTGAGCGAGCTCAGCTGCCATTTTATCGACCTCAGCCTGGAAGGGGCGCTGATCAAGCACGAACATCAAGTCCCCTGTTTTGACAAGGGACCCTTCGACATAAGCAATTTTTTCTAAATACCCCTCGACTCTAGCTCTCAGTTCGACAATATGAGAACTTTCGGCGACGGCCACAAATTCAAAATTCGCAGGGATCGTTTGAGGAACGACCCTAATCGCTGTAACAGGCGTAGGAACCGGAGGTATGACTTGTTTTTTTTCACATGCACATAGCAAACTAATTAGTGATAAATAGACCCATCTTTTCATCTTCTCCCCCACTAGTTCTCTTCATAGCAGGCTCCCTCATTTTGTGCGATCTAATGTTTTTCAGAGCAAATAACTCATAAAGAAAATTAAAACCGGTTACGGGGATGGGGATAGAAAGAAAATACCTGTATATAACAAACTCAAAATAAGCATGTTACATAATAATATATATTTTATTTAAAATATGATATAATAAACTTATGAATTAACAGAGGTGATCTTATGGAAGCAACATACCAACCAAATGAAAGTAATGGAGACGCAACCACAGGTGGCATAAAAACTCTAACTTATCAAGGAATAGACCTCGCAGGAGGCGTTCGACAAACTGCTACAGCTGCAGGAGCTGTCAATGAATTCATTCGACGATCCTCCCCTCTTGCAAGTACCATTAGCGCCGCAGCTGCCCCCCTGGGATTGCTTGTGACAGGCCCTCTTTCAGCCGGAACTGCTGTTGCATGGACAATTCCAGAATCCCTGAAGACACTTAGAGAGACCGATAAAGAAGATAAGCAAGGACTTACTAGTGCTCGACTTGGACTTGCAAACCAATCTCTTTATGGAACCATGGGAGTTAGTCAAACTGCGTCAGGATCCATTGCTATGGCTTCCCCCACTATGGCCCATACCTTTCATTACTCCGCCGCTCTGAAGGGCGCTGCTGCTGCAACAGCAGGACTTGCAGCAAGTGTTGCCCTCGGAGGAATTTATGTTGTACGAGGAGCTGTCATGCTGACTCGCTCTATTTTAAATGAAAAAGCCATCCGCGATTTCGAAAAAGATTTTGAGGATAACGGTAAAGAGGTTACAAGCGCATATCCTCTCAAAACAGTTGAAAGATATGTAGATGGATATAAACCCGGCCTTTCTTCAGAAGGGATTAAGAAAGGGATCTACATTGCTAAATTTAAGCAACGGGTTTCCATTGTGATTGCTCTTGCGATGATTCTCGGAGGAGCCCTCACCCTTGCCCTTGCCTTTACTGGATCTGGCCATCTTGGAATCAGCATAGCCCTTTCCTCTGCCGTCTTCTTTACTGCTATGGAATTCATTTTCTTATCCTATGATTCTGGCGCCGCCCTCAATAAAATAGCCACCTTCTTCCACGATAGAAAGATCGCTCAAATTCGGACTGAATCAGTAGCCTAATAAGGACAAAATTCCATAGACTATAACTATGATTAAAGAACTGCTCAGGAAAACTAAGACCCTCCTTTTGCTTTCTTCGATTGCGTCCTTGGTCGAGGCAGCTCCTCTTTCTCTTGTTAAAGAGGAATCGATTTTCAAAAAACCTTCTTTTGCCTCTTGCCACGGATCCACATTGACAGAAACCTCTTCAGGAACTCTCCTTTGTTCCTATTTCGCAGGGACTGAAGAAGGGGCAAATGATACAGCCATCTACCTCTCTACCCTTCGAAATTCTACCTGGGAATCACCCGTAAAAATTGCTGATGTTAAAGATGCCCCGTGCTGGAATCCTGTCCTCTTTACAACCCCAGCAAACGAAATTATCCTCTTTTATAAAGTGGGGAAAAATCCTCAACAATGGTCCGGCGTTCTACAGCGATCCTATGATGAAGGAAAAACCTGGACTGCTCCAGAGTCTCTCCCTGCAGGAGTTATCGGTCCTGCAAAAAATAGGCCTCTTTTACTTCAAGACGGAACCCTCCTTACTGGTTCTTCCATAGAAAGCTGGAGGCGTTGGGGCTGCTTTATCGATATTACTTCAGATTTTGGGAAAACTTGGACAAAAAGCACCCCTATCAATGTCGAATCAGAGCTATGGGGCATCATTCAACCCACCCTTTTCTTTGGCAAAGAAGGAACGATTCGACTTCTTGCAAGATCCCATCAAATTGGCTCTATTTGCAGTTCAGAATCACATGATCAAGGCAAATCCTGGTCCCCAGCAAAACCCATTTCTCTTCCCAATCCCAACTCTGCCATCGATGCAATCAATCTAAAGGACGGTAGAATTCTTCTTGTATATAACCATTCAAAAACAGAACGTTTTCCTCTCAATGTAGCCCTTTCAAAAGATGGAGGAGAAACATGGGACATGCAAATGGTGCTAGAAGACCTTCCTGGAGAATATTCCTACCCCTGCGTCATCCAAACAAAAGATGGGAAAGCACATATTTCTTATACCTGGAATCGCACCGAAATTAAGCATCTTGTCCTAGGAACCTGAGTTTCGAGTTAGAAATATAAAAAAATCTAGTATCTAAATACAACAGTCAGTACCCTTCATATAGAATTTTATTGAACGCAGGATGTGCTATGAAAGGGACTTTTCTTCTCGCCTCATTAATGGGCCTTACTCAATTAAGTGCCGCCTCTGATACCTTTTCAAGGGATCGACTCGAGGCTTTTGATCAAGTTTTTGTTACTGAAGAAAGAGAGATTTTAGCAAATGCGGGGCTTACGTCTCATGTTCCTGCAACAGATCCCGTTCCTCCACCCAACCCAGCACCCCCTCCTTTCATCTCCCCCTACCTCCCTTTTGTCATGGTGAACAATAGCACCCTCCCCGATTCCTCAGTCAATATCGTCATTACAGGAGATCAACCCGATGATCACACCGTTTTTGTCTTTGTCCAATTTGATAGTAGCGGAATAGGAACTCTCGTCGATATGACCACAGGAATGAACTCTTCTACTTACAATAAGACCCTCGATCAGTTCCCTCTGACAAGCTCAGGCGACCGGGTCATGTACCTCCCTTATATCGACTCCTCCCGCGTTTGGATCTCAATGAACTCTGCATTAAGTATGCCTGTCATCTCCGGTAATAGGCTTCAAGAGCCCAACTTCACAAGCTCTAGCGACCCCAACTATTACACCAATTTCGATAAATTTGAATTTGCCTTTCTCTCCACAGGAACCCCCATCTCAATCAATGCTACCGCGGTTGACTTTTTCTCTATCCCCCTTTACATCTATGTCTCTACAGCAACTTCTGTTAATTCCAATACAGGATTATACCAACCGAGATCCTATTGCATGGCAGCTGCTGCAAATGTCTTTGCTGGAGTTCCTACAAAATCTGAGTGGGATAAACTTTTTTTAGAAAGCGGAAGCACTACCTTGCGCCTCTTATCAACAGGGAAAGCGATGACCGCCTCTCCCCCTATTTTCAATGCTAACTACCTCGATGATGCCGCAACGTATGGCTATAGTCTCATTGAGGCCATCTGGACAGGCCCTTCTAGTTTTTATAGAGCTCATCCCCCTGCATTAACGATTCCAATTACAGGAAATCCCACCTATACAGGAACAGTTCAGGTTGATAATCGCATCATCTTTGATGATGGAAATGGGCACACTGTTGTATTTAGGGCTCCCTCCCCCCCAGACTATTCCCCCTCTGGATTCACTACCTCAGGACAAATTCTTTCCGCGGAACCCCTCTATACAACAGAAACGGTTGCAGGGGCTGGAGTTCAGGTCAGTAAACTCTTTGAAGAAGCCCTCATCGCAGGTCTTTCACCTACAACAAACACCCTCAGTAACACTTACCTCACAGACCATCAAAGTAGCTACTACACCATTAATCCCAACTTATCCTCCACAGGACAGAGCACAGGACCTTGGTATGACGTCTACTCCAAGGCGCTCCACTCTTTAGGCCAAATTTATGCCTTTGGCTTTGACGAACCCCTCTGGCCCTCTGTCGCAGTGACTTCTAACTACGAAGCAAGCTCTACTTACGTCGGAGTGACCATTGGGAGTATCAACTAGCAACTGATGTTGCTAGTTACAAAGAGGGGGAAGGGTTTACCATACCCCCCCCCTTTGCGTCTTTGCGCCCATACTTTTACCCACAAGTTTTTTTGACAGAAAACTTTGTTTCTGCAGTCATTTTTTATCTTGCAGGGTGGTGGTGAATAGATAGAATACTTAAAGCATGGGACCCAATGAGGGTCTCGGTGAGCTCGGTGCTCTCGGTGGTTATTTTTATCACATATATGGATGAGACATCTATGCCAACCATCCTTCTGCAATGAGAGTATTCCCTGTCCCAGTATTTTGAAAATTTACCACCGAGCACACCGAGAACACCGAGGGGGGACCCAAGAAACTGTGTTGATGCAGAATAAAAGGCTGGAACGACGTAAAACTACCCAATTTTTGCATCAAAAGCTGTTTTTTTATTAAAGAAAAACTTGTGGGTAAAAGTATGAGCGCAAAGGGGACAAGTGAAATTGCTGGTCGATCTCATCGACCAGCAAACTTCAGTTAAAAAGAATAACAGAGATTCGCTTCAATACCGCCAAAAAGGTAGGTGTTCCCTGGAAGACCCAAGATTAACCCGGTGGCTGTCTCTGCTGTTGTATGCCCATCCTGCCAGTACTGAAAGAAAGGCTTGAAGATCAAGCTAACTCTTCTCGACTTGGAGGTAAAGGTAAAGGGCACTTCCACAAGGAAATTGGCAATGGTATCCGTAATGATCCATCTGCACCCTTTTAAAGGAACAATCGTCACTGTCGGATACACTTGAGGCATCCAGGTAAAATTAAGTCCTAAATCAAACATGCGGGAAAATTGGTAGTCATACAAAAACCCAACAGGGACATAAAATTCTTGGTATTTAAATTTGACAGAATCTCCTGTCTTCGGCATGTAATTCTCGCGTAAATACCGAAAGCCAAACCCTGTATAAAGAGATAACTTAGAGCGGTGAGAAGAACAACCAAACGTATACCCTATTCTCTCCTGAATATCCCCATCTATCATTGTACGCTTTCCTTCTGAACCTGTCATAGGCCCCTGGCGCCATGCAAGTTTAAGACCCCCATAAATTCGATCTGCTGTTCGAAATTCGTAAAGCCCCTGTAACCCCCCAAGGTCCCCGTTAAATACACTATTTCCATGGGGCATCATCTTAACCCTAGTATAACTCGCTCCTACCTGTAAATGAGAAAAAAAGAGATCTATGAGATCGGGATTAGTTTGTCCTTCAGGAATCGAGGAATGACTACAAGCAAGCTGCCTAGAATAGACATTATCTCCCGCATCCACCTGCAAGTCATGAGAATCGACCATACTCACCGGCAACTCGTGAAGATCAGAGACCCCGGGATGAAATTTATGGTAACCATTTATTTGAAGCGCATTATAACCAACTGCTGCCCCAAAAATACCGAGCACAAATAACGACCGTTTCATAAGAACCCCCTCTTAAGGCGGTTTATTTATGACAAAGCAATTATTGTCTATATTTTTTTAGAAAACACTCAAATAAATCAAAATGTTGAATGTCGTGTGGGTATACCGATGTGCGGTTACCAAGACTTGAACTTGGGACCTCGACATTATCAGTGTCGCGCTCTAACCAACTGAGCTATAACCGCAAAGAGTGGAGAATAGGAGGTTCGAACTCCTGACCTTCTGAATGCAAATCAGACGCTCTACCAACTGAGCTAATTCCCCACAAAATCTGCGACCAGAATATCTCATTTAACGATTTTCAGCAATAGGATTTTTTACTGATTGCTAGTTTTTAGTTAGGATTGCCATTAATTTTCATTTAGAAGGATAATATAATCAAAATGGAGGTCTTATGAATGCTATAATGAATAAAGTCGGAATTCCTTATGATCCTAATCATCCTTTTGAATTAACATTAGCCCCTGGTGAAACAGCCACTTTATATGGAAATATCACTTTCACTAACAATACGAATGAAGCCATCCACGTGAAGTTGCGCTTTGATCTTCAAAAGGGATTTCAAGCCAGCATTAATGGGAAAGAAGAGGTCTCTGTCTCTATGCACCACTCTTACCCCCTCAATCCCTCACAGGAAGCTGCCGCTCAAATCCTTCTAGAAACGTTGAATCGATCTTCCCTATAATTCTTTGATCGAGCTAAGATCCCTCTTTATATGGCATCTATTGAAGAGGGGTCTCTTCGCACTCTATGGAAAGTTTCTTTACCCCTGATGCTTTCCTACTTTTCTACTTTTTCGATGATGTTTGTCGATAGGCTCTTTCTCTCTCAACTCAGTGAGGAAGCCTTCAGCGCCGCCTCAAGTTCAGGCACTCTTGCATCAGGCCTTTTCTTTACCCCTGTTGCTATTGCCAGTATGTCCCAAATTTTTGTTTCCCAATTTAATGGAGCTCAAAACTGGAGTAGGCTAGGACAATCAACATGGCAGATGCTCTATTTTACCCTGATTTCCACCGTTTATTTGATCCCTCTTGGTTATTTTGGATCCTATTTTTTAAAACCTCTTGAACAATCCTATTTTTCCCTTACCCTCTACTTCTCCCCCGTACTCGTTGGAGTGGCTGCTCTGCAAAGTTTTTACTTGGGACAGGGAAAAATGAAGATGATCACCCTCCTTGCCTTTCTAAGTAATGGAATCAATATCATTTTGGATCCTCTTTTGATTTTTGGATGGCAAGAATGGGTCCCTTCATTTGGAATAGAAGGGGCCGCCCTCGCGACAGGAATCAGCGAGTTCATTAAACTCCTCCTCCTTTTCTTTTTTTTCCTCTCATCAAAGAATCGGATCCAATTTCATACAGGATACTCTCCTTTCCAATGGTCCCTTTGCAAAAAAATCATTCAAATAGGGCTCCCCTCCGCCCTTTATGAATCGTGCGAAATTTTAGGCTGGGCTGCCTTTTTTTGGATGATGTCCCTCATCTCGCCTACCCATCTTCTTGTCGCTTCCATCATCCAAAGCATCATGCTCCTCTTCTTATTTTCAGAAACTGCCCTAGAAAAGGGGGTCTCAACCATTGCAGGGAATTTGATCGGGGCAAACCGGTATGATCAAATCATTCCCCTTTTTAAATCTAGCCTCACCTTTATTGCCCTTTTTTCTCTTTTTCTCTTCGCTCTCCTCTTTTTTGCCCCCCATCTCCTGATTCTTTGGTTTTACACCGGCGATGACCCCAACCTCCTTTTGCTACTCCATCACTCCCTACTTATTCTAGGAACCTATGTCATCTTAGAAAATATTCGTTGGACTCTAGGAGGCATTCTATCTTCTGCTGGAGATACCTTTTTTCTGATGAAATCTACTTTCCTCCTCACCTTCTTTACCCTCATCCTCCCTCTCTATCTCTTTGTTTACTTAGGGGAAAAAACCATTCTACATGCCTTTGCCATCCTTGCCTTCTATAGCCTCCTCTCCTCCCTATGCAACTACCTCAGATTTACCAAAGGAACCTGGCGCAACCTCTCGATTATCGAAAAAAGATCTTGAATAAATCCTATATAACCCCTAAAATGGGTCAACTCCGGAGGATGTTAATCAAATGCGGACTCTGATCGCTTTCGTTTTTTATTAGCAAAAATTCATTTTTTTTCTAAAGTCGTCCTTTTTAAATAATTGTTTTTATACTAAACACAAACTATGAAAGATATTAATAATGGTTCAGTCGGAGTGCTGTGGAGAATTTCTTTTCCTCTCATGGTCTCTTTTTTCTCCAGCTTTTCGATGCTCTTTGTCGATCGCCTCTTTTTAGCAAAATATAGTCATGAAGCTCTCACTGCCTCAGCGAGCGGGGGAACCCTTGCTTGGGGACTCATTTTTGGCCCCATGACGGTAGCTGCAATGGCTGAAATTTTTATTGCTCAACATAACGGAGCCAAGCATTGGCAAAAACTCGGCGCTCCGATGTGGCAAATGATCTACTATTCCCTCCTGACTACGTTTTTATATATTCCCATTGCCTATTACTTCGGCGACCATCTCGGAGGGTTTGAAGGGCTTTACTTTAGCTGGGTCCTTTATTTTGCCCCTACCTTTCTCCTTGTAGCTGCCCTTCAAAGTTTTTTAATTGGCCAAGGGAAAACCTCAATAATCAAATGGTTAGGTATTTTGGGAAATGGGGTCAATGTCATCCTGGATCCCCTCTTTATCTTTGGTTGGGAGGGAGTTTTCCCAGCATACGGAATCCCTGGAGCTGCCGTAGCTACAGGTCTTGGGCAAATTATCCAAATTCTCATCTTAATCCCTATCGTATTTAGTCTAAAAAATCGGACCGAATATGGAACAGGCAACTACCGTTTTCAGGCCCCCTTATTCTGGAAAATTTTAAAAGTTGCCACCCCCTCAGGTATTTTCATTACGGGAGAGCTCCTGGGGTGGTCCGCCTTTTATTGGATGATGTCTCGTATGTCTGAGCTTCACATCCTTGTCGCCTCAGTGACTCAAAGTGTCCTTGTTCTCTTCCTCTTTTTTGGTTGCGGCCTTGAAAAAGGGGTAGCTGCCATTGCCGGAAACCTGATCGGATCGAAAAATACAGGGGCTTTTAAACAGCTACTTGTCTCCTCAGCGATTTTAGTTGCCATCTACGCTGTCTTTCTTTTTATCGCGATGATTGGATTCCCTGGCCTCTTCCTTGGATTTTTCAACCTCGCAGCCAATCACCCAGCGATCCCCCTGATTAAATTTTCCCTTTTTGTCGTCGCGATCTATATCACCCTAGAAAATATGCGTTGGATTATTTCAGGGATCCTGACTGCAGCAGGAGACACTAACTTCCTGATGCTAAGCGGTACCCTTCTCATTTGGGTCAGTATGGTGCTTCCCATCTATCTTTTTGTCTATTTGAGAAATGGATCGATCACAGAATGCTTTTATATTTGGATCATCTACTGTATACTTGCCCTTGTTATTAACTATGCTCGCTTTAAACAAGGCAAATGGAAAACCAAAAAACTCATTGATGATGGAAAACCTGAAGCTATTCCTAGCTCCCATGGAGGGAGTGGGCAGTCATCCGTTTCGGAAAGCGATTAGCCTCATTGGAGGGTTTGATGAAGCATGTACTGATTTTTTGAGAGTCCCCCTTAATGCCCATATCCCCTCTTTAGCTAAAAGATACAATCCCCACGAAACAGCACCTATCCCACTTGCTGCTCAAATCATGGGTTCCGACGTAGAACTGATGGGGCAAATGTGTGCCGAGCTTTTTCGATTAGGAGCTCCACGAGTTGACTTAAACTGCGGCTGTCCCGCCAATCGAGTCACCGGAAGAGGCGCGGGCTCAAGCCTTCTAAAGGACCCCCATCTCCTCCACCGTATTGCAAAAGAAATGAGATTACAAGCTTCAGGTCCCGTTACAGCAAAGCTGCGGGCTGGCTTTGACGATTTTAGTTTATTTGAAGAAAATCTTCTCGCTGCCGAGTCAGCAGGGATTGCTTTCCTTACTCTACACCCCCGTACAAAAGCTCAAATTTATAGACCCCCCTGCCATTGGCATCTCATTCAAAAAGCCAAAGAGATTCTTTCCATTCCTGTCATTGGAAGCGGAGATGTGCTTACCCCTCAAGATGCGGAACGGATGGTGAAAGAAACCGGTTGTGATGGGATTATGATTGGTCGTGGAGCCATTCAAAACCCCTGGATTTTTCACGAGATTAGAGCCCATTTTGGACTTCCCCACAAACCCACCTCCCCTCAAGGAGTGATTGACTATTTAACCTTTTTTGCAAATAGTATCGGTGAATCGAGTGTCAACCATATGAAACAGTTAATCAACTACATGTTTTTTTCTCCCAAACTTTCCATGCATCGAGACCGGGTCCTCCGATTGACCCCAAGCAGCACAACTGAATTATTAACCGAAGTGATTCCCCTCATCGAGACTATGTATGCCTATTAAGATAAGACCCATCTCTCAAGAAGAAGCTAAGGGTATCAGAGAAAAAATCCTCCGACCCAACTACCCTCTTGATTGGCATCAAGATTCCTTTCATATTGGCGCTTTTGATGGAACTCTTCTCATCGGTATTTGTTCTGTCTATCACGAAAATCCTCAACAACAACTCGAGCAACGAGCTTGGCGGATTCGGAGCATTGCCACACTCCCTGAATATCAAAAACAAGGGATAGGACGCTTACTTATTGAAGAATGCCTTAATTATGTCCGGTCAAAAAAAGGGCTCTTTGTCTGGAGTAATGGCCACACCGCAGTTGGTTCTTTCTATGAAAAATGTGGGTTTACTCTAGAGGGACCCCGAGATAGCCTTCCCTGGATTGGAGCTCCTCTATTTTATAGAAAAAACATCGATCTTCTTGACGAGTAATTCCCTCTTCTATATCCACTGGATTAAGGGATGATGATTTCACTTGCAAATGAAGAGTACGAGGCCGTTTTTGACCCAGAAAATGGGATGACTCTACTCAGCTTAAAAAAAAATGGGCTTGAGGTCATTGATCAGACTGCCTCTTCAAAAAAAGGGCCTCTGATTGGTCCTCATTTTCATATTCATACTCAATACGTTCCTCCCAATGGAGAATCTTACCATCACGGCGTTGCAAGGTATGCTTCATGGCGTTATGTACATAGTCAAACTCAAATTAAAGGGCATCTTTCTTCTAAAGACTCTTTAGACGGATACCCTCTTTCTCTTCTTGAAGGACAAAATTTTGAAATGACCTTTGAAGCAAGACTCATTCCTACAGGGCTAAGAATCAAACAAGAAATTCAGAGCGAACACCCCTCTATGGTAGGACTCCACTACTATTTTAAAAAGGGAAGTAAAGGGGTTATCCACGCGGAAGTTGAAGAAAATTATAATGATCAAGGAACTCTTCACCCCATTCCAGAAAATTGGATGAAGGGCAAACAGCTGTTTTACAATTTAAATGCGCAAACAGATTTTGGTTTTATTCCGGTTGATTCTTCACATGAACATAAAGTCATGTATGAAACCGATGAATATTCCATGCTGATCCACTACCAAACAGCCAATCCACTCGAAGTGCAGTTTCAACTGTACTCTCCCCTTGGAGCCTCTTTTGTATGTATCGAACCTATGAGTGCTGCAGAGCCGCGGCAACCGAATTTAACTCATAGCATCCTTGAGACCAAATTTGAAATTTTATAGGACGTAAAAGATGAAAAAAATCGTGATTTTAGGTGGTGGGTTTGGGGGAGTATACACAGCTCTTTACCTTCAAAAATACCTCAAAAAAACAGACGACATTGAAATCACTCTCATCAATAAAGAAAATTACTTCGTTTACCAACCCATGCTTGCAGAAGTCGTTGGGGGCTCTGTGGGGATGACCGACACAGTCAGTGCCATTCGCCGTTTAATTCCTAAATGCCGCCTTTTTGTTCGAGACATAGAATTCATTGATTTAAAAAATAAAGAAATTCACCTATCCCCTGAATTTTCCCATACCCCTACCCTTGTTCCTTACGATGAGCTGATCTTTGCTCTCGGAAATGTCACCGATTTTCGAGGGAATTCGGGGTTACATGAGCATGCTCTTCCTTTTAAAAACCTCGCTGATGCCCTAATTATTCGCAATAGAGTCATGAGTGCAATTGAGTGTGCAGCCAATCAAACGGAGCCGGGCATTCGAGAACAACTTCTCACCTTTGTTGTAGGTGGAGGAGGGTTTTCAGGAACAGAAGTCTGTGCAGAAATTAACGATTTTGCAAAAACCTTATGCAAAGACTATCCCCAAATTAAACAGGGGGATCTTCGGGTAGTCCTTATCCATTCTAAAGATCGACTGATGGAGCGGGAACTTTCTGAAAGTCTTGGAACTTATGCAGGAACCCTCCTTGCTAAAAGAGGAGTTGAGATCAAATTCAAGTCCCATCTCGTCGGAGCTACCCCTGAAGAGGCTATTTTAGAAAGTGGAGAACGGATCCCCTCCAAAACAATCATATCCACTGTCCCTTCATCCCCTAATCCCCTGATTGAAAATCTCGATCTTCCCAAAACAAAGGGGAGAATAAAAACAGACGGATATCTTCAGGTGGAAGGGTCTGACCATCTTTGGGCGGTTGGAGATTGCGCTATGATCCCCCTCGTACAAGGGGAAGGATTCTGCCCTCCTACAGCACAGTTTGCCATCCGAGAAGCAAAGCAGCTTGCAAAAAACCTCCTCGCTCGTCACAGGGGAGAACAACTCAAGCCCTTTCATTTTAAAGCATTGGGAATGTTGGGCGCTCTTGGACATCGAAGAGCTGTTGCAGAACTTTTTGGGAAATTTAAATTTTCAGGTATTTTTGCATGGTTACTCTGGCGCTTTATTTATTGGATGAAACTTCCTGGGATTGACCGTAAGATTAAAGTAGCTATTTCTTGGCTCATTGATATGCTGATTCCAGCGGAAGCAGTCCAGTTAAAAATTACCCCATCTCAAGGGATTGCAGAGCTCCATTTTGAAAGTGGAGAAATCATTTTTAATGAAGGAGACAGTGGCGATTATCTCTATATTATTACAGAGGGAGAAGTCGAGGTTTTCAATCGAACAGGCCATCTGGCCATTCTTAAAAAAGGGGAATTTTTTGGAGAGATGGCCTTACTTACTCAAAAAAGACGTTCCGCGACAGTAAAAGCTCTAGCTCCAACAAATGTACTGGCTCTCCGCAAGCAAGATTTTGGAACCTTGATTGCCAATTTTTCAGAGCTGCGACAGTCCTTTGAAACGACAGAGCAAGCCCGCCGGCACGGAACAAAATAGCATTATGAGGCCCATTCCCTTGGAATACCGAGGTTAAAATTATTGTGTACTAATTCTAGCTCATTATGCACATCATCAAGACGACGAACTTCAATAGCCCTTCCCGTCCATTGAAGACATTCAGCTTCTAAAGTTTGACGTTCATCCTCAGTCCCATGAATAGCAATATATGCAAGAGTTTCATCTGTTACAGGGATATTCTCAGAAAACCCAGCCCAATAAGGGTGTACTGAAATCCCTCCTCCAGCAGGGACGCTTGTATTAGCAATTCCATGAGTCAAAGGACTTAGCCATTCTATATTTTTTTTAAAAGCAAAAATATACTGGCCAAAAAACGTCTCAGGAACTGTTGAAACAAAGGCCCCACGGAAAGCCTGCTGATGTCTTACTTCCACATGTCCTGACTGTAAAATCCCTTGTAAAGAGGCCCGAGTACGAGTTGCATGAAAGAAAAAAGCATGCTGCTGAGCATTTGCCCGTGCCCATACCTCATTCATTCTTTGATCCACTTCTTGGGGAGCTATCCAGTTGACGGAATGCCCGGCTAAGCTAGGCTTGATAGGACGGTAGACAATGTTAGCCATGTTTTCGCGAACTTCTCTTGAAATATCGTCTGTACCTTGATTAAAAAGGTCAACAAACCATCTTTTATCATCTAAAGAACTGGCGGCCCACGCCGCCCTTAATCTCGGAAAAGGAGCCTGCTCTACACCTGCCTGCACATCTTGTACAGCCTGTTGCAATGATCCAAGGGGCGCTGGTGGAGGCCCTACGGGGTTAGGTTGAGGAAGGACAGGTTGAGGTAGTTGCGTCCCTGCTGGGTTAACCGGAGGAAAGGGAGGGGTATGTCTTCTTGCCCCCCCCCTACTATAGGTAAAAATTCTTGGGTTGATGATTCCCATAAGAGAACCAAATAACACTCCAATAGCACCCACAATGGACTTTGCAAAGTGTCTATGGATTTCATTAACCGTCCAGGTTGGAGGGGGTAAATGAAATACTCTTCTACAAAGGAGAAGACTTCCTTTAGTAATACCTACAGAAAGATGAAACACCATATCTATAGCAGCAAAAACAGAAAGGGCAATACCAATAATTCTTGTTACTATTTCCGTTTCAAAAAAACTCGTTCTATTTTGGACTATATTGCAAATTGGGTTAATAACACATGTGTCACTTAAAGAAAAATTCACATTTAACATAAAATCATCTCCAACAATTTAAATTATGAAGCCCACTCTACAGGGATCCCCAGATCAAGATTATGAACCGCGTCTATTTCCTGTTTTGCATCATTAAGAAGTCTAACTTCAATAGGTCTACCTGCCCATTGAGTACATTGATCTTGTAAAGTACGCCGCTCATCTTCTGTCCCTTGAATCGCAACATACGCAAGAGTCTCTTCTGTGACCGGAATATTTTGAGAAAACCCTGCCCAGTAGGTTTGCTCTGGAACTTGGGCTACCCCAATAAGAGGAGCTGGGTTAGAAATGCCATGAGTCAAAGGGCTTAATCTTTCGATATTTTTTTTAAAACCGAGAATATATTGGCCAAAAACTTCTTCCGGTAATGTTGAAACAAAGGCTCCTCGAAGTCTTTGTTGATGCCTTACCTCGATATGTCTCGAGGTGAGAATCCCCTGTAAAGAATTGACCTCGCGAGTTGCGTGAAAGAAAAAGGCATGTTGCTGAGTATGTGCTCGTCCCCATATTTCATTAATCCTTTGATCCACCTCTTGAGGAGCTAACCATTGTACTGGGCGTCCAGCTAAGCTAGGCTTGATAGGACGATAGACAATATCAGCCATATTTTCACGGACCGCTTCTGAAATAGCATCTGTACCTTGATTAAAAAGGTCAACAAACCAATGCCTATCGGATAAAGAACTAGCTACCCAGGCAGCCCTTAATGCAGGGAAAGGAGCCTGATCTACGCCGGCGTGAACATCTTGTATAGCTTGTTGCAATGCTGCAGAAGGAAGGCCCGTGGTGGGAGCAGGAGGGACTACGGGATTGGGTTGAGGCGTGATGGGGGGGGGGCGTTGCGGCCCTACTGGTTGCGGGTAGATACAAGCACGACGAGCCGCTCTGGGGCTGAGGATTCCAATAAAGGAACCAAATAACACTACCCTGGTATACCAAGATGATTTCTTAAAGTGAGTTGCTACTTCATTAGTCGTCCATGTTGGGGGATTTAAATGAAAAATTCTTCTACAAAGGAGAAGACTCCCTTTAACAACACCTATAGAAAAATGAAGAATTACATCTACAGCAGCAAAAACAGAAATAGCAACAGCAATAATTCTTGTTACAATTTCCGTTTCAAAAAAACTTGTCCTATTTTGTCTAATATTAAGAATGGGATTAATAACACATGTTTCAGTTAAAGAAAAATTCACATTTAACATAATATCCTCCAAAAACAAATAGAGTGTACCTATCTGTGAATTGAAGTGTCAATTACTAAATAATAATAGACCTCTTTCGAAATCCATAGCCGCGGGCGCTATTGATGAGAAAAATGGCTTCAAATTTCGCGAAAAGATGTTGATTATCAGGGGAATAAATTCGAAACTCAGGTTAATAAGAGAATTGCTTTAAAATAATGACTTGCTTATAAAATTTGAGCTTGTAGGTGTTTGGATAAATATCTCATACACCTTGCACATTAGAGATGCTATTGCCATTTTGCAAGGTCTTTTTGCGTCTTAAGGGAGAAAATAGACCTTATCGGCCTCTATTTCAATTAGAGATAGGGTATTCATCTCTTTCTTTGGGGGAAAGTTCACCCAATGGACCTGCAGCTCTATTCCATTTTCAAAAAATTCCAATTCAACAATTGTGCCCAGGTCATAGATTTTGGTTAAAATTCCCTCAAAAGGTTCGTCATCGACATAAATTCCTGCAACCCCCTCTAAACAAAGAGTAGCAAGCAGGGTATGATCCTCTCCAAGTTCTATATCATCTTCTACTTCATCCTCTTCGAGTTCCACACTTTTTAGAGAAAGGAGGATCTTATCCCCCTTATGAAGAATATCCACAATTGTCCCTTCCTGAAAATAGGACTCCCCATCAAAAATATCCATACATCCCTTCAAAAAAATATCATCCGATACTACCGACTTACTGGTTTATACCCAAGTAAATTCGATATATACCCAAGCTTCAAGGGCCGTACGGAATATCTAAATCTTCAAATAGTTGCTCTAAAGCTTGACTAGGAACAAGGGGGCCCGTCACTGCAGGAGGATGATAGTCTGAAGGAATCAAAGAATTTGGCTGGCCAATATCATATAAGATCACCCGATCATCATCTGTTAAATTTAAATCTAAGTTTGGCTTTAACAGAAAAGCACTTAAAGTTTGAATGTCAAGAGAAGAAGGAACAGTTAAATTATCATCACTATTTGTCATTGTTAAATTTTTAAAAAAAGACAAAGTAGTAGCATCCATCTCATTAATAGAACCATCTTTGATAATTCCCCCTTCAACAAGAAAGCCAAATGCTTGTAATGCAAATTGAGGATTGATCTGTGAGCTTGTATCCATTAAGTTACTTAGCTCACTTTGACTTATTGCACAGCTATATAAACTCTGTACAGCTTGAGAAATGGCATTAAAACTACCTACAACATCAGTTAAATCCACCTTCATGATGGTCGGGCGAACATCAACTCCACTGAGCTGACTGACCGCATTAATGATATTAAGAGAATCTGGATAAGAAAGATTCCCCGCATTCATACTGATTGCATTGCTATAATTGGTCGGGTTAGATAACCAATTTTGAGTATGCATTTGCACTGCATTGACTACATTAACAAAATATCCCTGCTTAGCTCCTCTAGATAGATCAGCTGGGTCCCAGGTTTGTTCAAAAATTGAGGTATTTGCAGAAATCGTCTGTGCGTTTACCGTACCAGCAAATTCAGGATTCGTTAAACAAGAGATGACCGCTTGATCTGTTGTAGGGTTGTAGGTGTTATTGTATAAATTATTCTGAATAAAAGCTGCAACTCCCTTCATTAGAGTAGGTCCAAGATGAAGAAACGGGAGCCCTTGCGAAGCATCCCAGGGAAGTCCCCTTTGTTGGCATTGAGTAAGAGTATTGATCACACGACCTAAAGTATCTTGCAGCACAGGATCTTGAACTGAGGCTTTAAGAGCCCCTAGCTGGCTAATCGCATCGGTCCATTGAGGATCCTGAGAAGGGCCCCCGGTTGCCCCTATATTTGACGGGCCAGACAATGGTGAAATAGGCATAATAAAAACCCCAGTTAATTGCTTTATAATTTAACATTATATCACAAAACACAAGGAGTAAAGCTTTTTTTTTAAATTAAACCAATCTCACAAGCATTAAATGTATAGATACCCCCCTCAACTACACCTCTTACTGCATCCACATACTCACATGGCATATTGCTTCCGTGGGAAAAAAGGGGAATCTCTTCCCCTACCCCATATCCATAAGCCTTTACCCCAAGATATTTGGCATATTCAAGAACTGCATCACGAAGCGCCTTTTCATAAAAAGTCCCATTCCCATAGGCCGTTTCCATAAAGAGCACAGGGACTCCTTCCTCATTCACGAGCAATCGAATCAGTGCTCGATTTTCAATTTTATAAGTCTCTGGATGATGAATCACCACCATTTTTGTTTTTCCATCCCCAAGAGCCCCCAAAAGACCTCGATTGAAATAAGGATCTCCATCCACTCGTTGGCATGAATCTCTAACCTCGGTACCAGATAAAAGAATCTCTTGAAAATCATCTGTAATCTGCATCGAACAAGGAATGCATCGTTTCTTTTTATCCATCTGGACTATTAAATTCTTCAGGTTTTGGCGCAGTTCAATCCTCTCTGGACAGATCTTGAGAAGAGAAGCAATCCCCCCTTGACTTTCCTCCCCTGCCTCAATCATTTTAATGCATATCTCTTCAAAAGGAGAGATCTCCTTCCCCTCTTTGATCTCTGATCCCCCAAAAAAATAGCGAGTAAGATAAGGGAATTGATCTTCCCCTTCTAGGAAACCATGTCGGTGCTCCAGCATCTTTTTAAGATAATTTTTAAAAGAGATTTGAGTCTCCTCTGTATCAGGAAAAGCATCTCTATTTAGAGAAAGAGAAAAAGGAGCTTTCCATCTATCAAAAATTGCAGAAAACTCGGCTGCTATCTTTTCAAGATGAGGATTCCCTTCCAGGGAATACCTATAGCTTAAAAAAGAGCCTTTCACCACATGGCGCATAAGGGACGTAAACGCTTCTAAGTATACGGGCGTGCTTTGATGTTTTACTGCATAGATATAGGGAGCCATCGAATATCTGTACGTCCTCAAGAGAGAGGTCAAAGCCTCACATTCCTCAAGAGAAAATGTACTAAAAATTCGATTAGGCATCTCAGACAACAAGTCTCCAAAGGGTCTTCCACTGAGAATTTCTCCTATATCCATGATCTTTAACGTGATAAACATCCTAAGGAATGTAACATAGGGAAGCTCACACCTAGCTATATCTTTATGTGGAGTGCAGCGGGCAATCAAGTGAAGAGACTGTATACCTGGCAATTTCAGTAATAGTGATTCTTTAGCTGCATCCAGATATCTAGCAATCAATGCACTGCTTCCATCCCGTAAGGCCCTCTTGATTTCACGCGGTTGCCATTTATCTGTCAGAGCTATCCAATCTAGATCCGTTCCTTGCAGTAAAGCCAGCCACACCCCACTCATTGCAGATCCTATGGAATGCCCCCCTCTTTCAAAAAGAAGTAGGAACCTATTTCTATATATGTCGTTTGAACTATTTCTAAACGCTATTTCCAAGGCATTTAAACACTCTTCTCGATTTCTATATTCTACCACTTCATAAAGGGCTTTTTTTAACTTTTCTTTTTCTTCCTGTGAATGAGAGACCTCTCCAAGCCATGTATCAACACAATATCTGAGTGTTTTTTGAAAGGTGGGAAAGGGCTGTTTTAAGATCCAGTCCCTAACATAGGTAAATTGCTGTAGAAATTCGAGGGGGCTTTTATCGATAATCCGAAACAATAAGCCCTCAAGAAACATATTATCATGAATATAATGGAAAAGAATGGTATCTTGAACAAATTGATAAACATTTTTCGTAGAACTTACTTCCAGCCACTTTTTAAGAAAGGGTTCAGCCATATTTTGCACCCTCTGTGATCTCGATGATACTTTCCAATACGTCCAATCGATCCCTTCAACCATCTTGTCCAAAAGGGGGGCTGGTACCTTTAAATTTTTACAGGCAATGGCTAAGTGATCCATGCCCTCATCTGAAAGGAGCGAGTTGATCCCCTTAACAAAATCTTCCTCCAAACTACCAAATAAGTGATCGTCCAACCCGTCTGAATATAACTGAATTACATAAAGGGATAGCTCTCGAGCACATTCTGAATCAATACGACATCTTTTAAGAAGAGGAAAAGGATCTGATTGATCTTTCAGTTTCCTCTTGAGGAACTCTTTTAAAGCACCTTTATCTGGGATCTTGCTTAAAAGATAACTCAACACTCCAAGAGGATCTGTAGCTTGTGTAAAAACAAAAGGGTTTTTGTCGATGATCCTCTTCAAAACTTCTTCAAAAAATAGAGGATCCTCTATCTGCTCACACAGAAACTGCCCTTTATCAATAAATTCAGAGCTGTTTTTTTCTATAGCAAGTCTTACCCATTGCTTTAAAAAGGGAAAAGGAATTTTCTCTGGAATCTCATCTATCTTATCAAGTGGACTAAGATGTATCGCCATCTCTTTAATTAAAGGCTCTGGAATTCTCAGCAAGTAACAGAGCTCACATAGATTAGCGTGCTGGCACCATCCCTTGCGCAAATGGAAGGGGGCCTCTCTTTTTTCTTGGCACCACCTAGATAAATCAGAAAGGGGTATCGATGTCAAATAGTCCTTTATTTTTTCTAAACAGGACTGATTTCGAATACCACAATAACTAAATACGCTATAAATTCTTCCTCCATTTAAACCCAGCCCTTTCCCTATATCCTCTTTTACATCCTGAATGAGCGCTTGAAAAAGGTCTTTGTAACGGGTGGAAAAATTTTTAATCCGCAGCAACCACACTATGATATGAACAGGATTGATTCTAAATTGATCTGTTAGTAAGGAAGTAATGGTCTCAGGGTCATTAATCAACCCCTCAGCAAAAAATGTCTCTGTATACCGACGAAGTTGATATGAGGCTAAAATAGCATTTCTCATATCCAAATATTTCTCTCCCCCCTCTTTTTCCATTTCATGAGCAATATAGCGGGGAACGCTGATTGAAAGAGGACCATCCCGGTGCCCCTTAATAATCTTAAAATCAGAATAATGGCGTTTGAGTATCGATAATAAGGTCTCTTTTGCCTCACAAAAAGCTTCAAAATCTTCTTGAATCCGTTCTTCTCCATAAGAGGGGCGATCTGAAGCAAATTGGGGATCATGCGCTCCCCCTTCATGCAGCCAGACTGCATACTGTGCAAGGTGAAAAAACCGGTTTAAAGGGAGGGTTTCCGGCGTTAGAGATTCAATTTCTCTACGGAGAAGGGTGAGTTGATATTCTCTTTCTGCAGCCCTTCGATAGACACCATCCAGTGACTCATGTCGTAATCTAAGACTATCAATTTTAGATTTCAAATAAATCTTATCTGCATCATTTAATTCTGAATAAGCCTTTGCTGTATAGTATTCATTTTTATGTTCATGGGCACAATAATCACAGTAAAAATCGACAAGGGACGAAACTTTCCCCACACGATGGATAAGATTTTCAAAAACATCCCTTTCTAAACCATCATGATAATGAGCCAACAGTAAGAGATGCCTAATCCCCTGAACCTCTTTAACTTCTCGATTTAAAAATGAAATACATTCTATATTAATTCTATTTGAAGTAATCATAACAACATTGTAACACAAAAGAGGACATCTTTAACTGAAAAATTCTTCATACCTCAAAAAAGCAAATCTTGCAAAGATTTTCATACAATCTTAATATTTGTGTCTATAAATAATTTTAGGAAAAAAGATGCACGGAATACAACCCTATCATACATCCCCAGTAAGAGAAGCAGAAGAAATACCAGAAACTCCCCTCCATTCACTCGCCCAAAAAACAGATGCTTTTGTCGAAGAGATTAGACGGATAAATCAAAAGTGGCAAGGTATCATAGCACTATCAGAGAAACTAGATCCACTCCTCATGCACGGAGGAGACGTAGGCCCTAGATTGCGACTTCAATATCCCCTCTTTCTAACGCAAATAGATGAATTAATGGTCGACTCTCAGACACAAGAAAAAAAGCGAGAAGATCTTAACAACGAGTATACATCCTATACTCGCCTATATGTCTTAGATCCGGCAGCCCTTGGGATAGCTAAGAAAATTCAAAATGATCTTAAGATAAGGAATGACTGTGAAATGGGCTTTCTAGATTGTGCAGAGCTTTATTGTTCTAGACGACAGCGCGTTGACACCTTATGCTTCATGTGGCTTTGTTGTTTCCCCTGTCTTCCACTCACCCTTTGTTTCAACAGATTTTGTTGTGGAGGAACACAAATCGTGGTGCTTCGCAGGAGCATACAAAACACGTTGTCTTCTTTCGATTCTTAAGGGACAAACCTCTATGTGAGGTTACAAAGGAAGAGAAGCGATTTGTATAGCCCCACCACCTGGGAAAAGCTTGACAGGAGGAGCGGCGGGAAGTGCCCATTTTATAGCAGCAGCTACTGCAATGCCTGCTAATCCTTCCAAAACTGCACCCCCTGATGAAGCTCGATTATTTTTTTCTACAATTTGCCTTGTCTCTTCGATACGCACTCTCAGGTCTCTATTATCATGGCGAAGGACTTCTAATCCCTCTCGATGCTCCCTAAGATCCTCTTCAAACTCGTGTAGCCCTGCACCCACAGCGCCTTGCACCCTTTCAATCTCATCCATCTCTGCATGGAGCTGAGGGGCTCCTTCTTCATCTCTTATCCTAACTGCTTCAATCGCATCACCCAATTGCGCATCTGCCTCACCTATCGCTCTCTCAATAGGAAGCATCTCTTCCCGTAAACGGTGCTGCACAGCTTCTCTCATGGCCTCTAATCGAGCTTGAAAAGCCCCTGCATCCCCCTCATTTCGAGGTCTTGCAGCAGCCCTTGCTCGTCGAAATATGTCTCCTACCCGGACAACAACAGGAGCCCTTTTTACAAACATTTCTAACTCGGGAGCTACCTCTGTTTTATGTTTTTTGAGCCAGGAGAGCATATGGCAAAGGACAGGGTATTCCTGTGAACGATCGGTCACCCTTAAAGCTGCTTGCTGCAAAAGAGCCTCTAGTCTACCCACAAACTCCCTCGCGAGAGCTTTCTCATTATCTGCAAAAGTCACTGCTGTAGAATTTCTTCTACAAACAGCCATCTCTGTTTTAAACTCATTCAACCATTGAAAAATCGGCTCTGAAAGAACATCTTCGCTCCAGGGCAACGATGACATCTCTACAAGCTCTGCTTGAAGTTGTCGATGATATGCAGAGTCTTCTAAATAAAAAGGAGCACCCGCTCCAGCAGCAACAGGTTCTACCATGAGCCTCCAGGCCCCGTTTTTTCCCATGTCCTTGCCTCTCTCCCTGCAATTGCAGAAAAAATAGGGCGCTTCGGTTGTTTTTGTAATTGCTCAATCTGAGCTCTTAATTTTGCTCTCAAGGCTAATTCCTGTGCATGCTCTGCTTTAACTTTTTGACTCGCTTCCAATAAATCGAACGTCGCCATAGCCACAGTCCTCACATCTACTGCGGCAGCCTCTAGCGCTTCTCTTTCTTCTTTTCCCTCTCCCACCTCAATCACCCGGCCTGCCAAAACAGCCGCTGCCTCTTGAAAACCTGCCGCTCGAGCCCCCATTCTTTCTAAATAAGCAGATAGATTCCCTCTTAATTCTCCCTCATACCGATCTTCTGAAAGTTTAAGAATCTCCTCATGAGAGTGCCCCGCAAGACGCATCTCTAAATACCACTTTTTTACTGGAATCATAATACCTTATCCGCGAGTGCAGCAAGAGCCTGAGTTTCTTGAGTTACCGCCTCTCTTTCCTCATTAAAATGGGCAGCTTCTTCCATTGCCCCATTAAACCCCTCCACAAGATGTTGATTTTCTTCCTGCAGCCCTCTTATTCTTCTCCGATTTTCATTACGAGACCTCACAAGATCTAAGGCGTCTTCTTGCCGAGCAGCTAGTCGTTCTTCCAAATCAAACTCTGGAACTACTAAAGGATTTAATTCTCCTACAGCTTCTACAAAGAGATCTGCATCATTAAGAAGCTCTATACAAACCACTAAAACCTCTTCTGTATTCATCTCGGCCATCTCTCTGGGCCGTTTTTCCATAAGACACTCTAAAAGCTCCTTAGTGTATGTCTCAAGATCTACACCCCTCTCACTTGCAGGCTCAATAATCGTAATAAGAAGGTCTGCAAGCTCTAAAAAATCAAGGGGTTCATTTGTTGTAAGGCGGGCCCGTTCCTCATCTGACCAAATAGGTAGCCTTGCCACCTCGGCAAGAATTCTTCTCTCGGGAGAGCCATCTATTAAATGGAGAACTCCCACAGGAGGAGCCGCCATCTGAGTGATTACCATAGTAGCCATTAATTAAACCTCTTATCGATGAATGTAGGTTGATATTCTTTCTCAAGTTCTGAGAAAAAAGCTATTTCAGGACCTGTCCAAACTGAAAAAGGAGAAATGCCCCATTCTGACTCTTTAACCTCGATCAAATAATACTCTGCAATGGAAACTATTTTCTTCCATTCTCCTTCTAGCTTCTCAACAGCTGCAGTGAACTCAGGATCTCTTTTCACTCTTTCTTCTGCCTGAGCCCTCAGTTCCTTAATTTTGTCTCGGATGGGAAGGGTTTCCCCAAATTCCACAGTCCTTGCTTTATCTGCCCATTTTGCATAAGTATCTGTAAAATCAACCCCTTTAAGACCTTTCGTTTCAAACTCCTTTTTACTCATGGGAATTTTGTGGCGAAAAATAACAAGATCATTAAAATTTTCCTCAACGAGGAGCTGTTCTTTTTCTTCTTTAAATTGATAGGTGCGAGAAAAATCACCAAGATTGAGTCGCTGAGCTAAATAAAGTTTGGCACATTTACGATGTTGACATAAGGGATGGGAGAGGGAAATAGCTCCTTCTGCTCCAGTAACTTGAGGATAGATGATGGGAAATTGTGCGCTTGTTTCCATGACTTCAAGCATTTTTGATAAAGGAAGCCCAATGTCAATAAAAAACCGATTTTTACGCTCTTTAAGGTAGGTCTCTTGACGGCGCTGTTGAAGTATATCGATGAAATCGCAAAGGCTCCGTATATTTAAATCGATCTTATCATAACTCTCTTTACAAATAATCACCATAGAAGCTTGTATAAAAGATCTTTTTCTCCAAATCACCTCAAGAAGTTCCTCTCCCACCTGCGTTGTGATTTTTGTAACAAGAGGAAGAAGTGTGTCGTAAATGTTTTTAAAATGATCTACGGAAAGCCTTTCTAATATTTCGGGACCAATGAAAGTTGCTTTGATTTCCTCTAGCTGAATGTTGTCTGGGTCGTAATCAGGATGTGTTTTCTTAAGAGCTACATAATGACCGAGAAGACGGCTACTCATGGGTTCATTGCGGAGCATATATTCCTGAGAAGGAGAGATCCTTCCCATTCTCACAAGCATCTCGATCCTCTCTTCATCAAAAACGGATCTTTCTAAAAGGGGTCTTTTGGAAAGTTCAAATAACCCATCTTCAAGTTTTGTAAGCCACTTTTCTTTCTCTTTTGCAGAAGGTTCTCTCCCTTTAAAGCGAGTAGAATAGAGTTCAATAGCTCTGCATAGGGTTCCCATTGTATCGAGTTTTTCTGACAACAAGGGAGGGGGTGCTAGGGGAATCGAAGGGGCCTCTCCTCGACGTGCTTCGTTGACAAAACTTTGAAAGGAAGCGACGACCGCACGAAGAGCAAGATCTCCCTTGGTTACGTCTTCTCTAAGCCTTGTAATTTCCCTCATGGAAAGGTCACACATTTGTCTAAGAAGAGCCTGATTTCCTTGAATCAGAGGAATCATCCCCTCATCTCCTCTACCTCTTTCGACTAAAACGGCATTTTCTCTTTCTACAAGGGCAAGCAAATCCTCTGCCCAAGGTTCTCTAGCTACGAGATTAAACATCCTCCCCTCCTTTTCTTGGAATCATGCCGAATTTGATCAATTTCTCTTCTTTGTCGAATCGTTTCTTGAGCAAGGCGCTCCCGTTCTCTTTTTTCGTTTTCTAGTTGTTCCTGAGCAAGTCTCAATACTTCAGCTTGAGCCCTTGCCTTTTCTGCCGCTCTATCAAGACGCACCTGCAATAAGTCTCTTTCAGCTCCATGGGTTTCACCTACCAATTTAAGGCGTCTTTCATACTTAGCTAAAGAGTTTTGAGAAGCAAGTTGTAGCCGAGTCACTTCAGTGCTGATATAGAGCATGAGGGCTTCTTTTTCTTCAAGTAAAGCTACCTGCATCGCTTCCCTTTCCAAAGCAATAGCCAACGCACTCTCTCTTTTAACTGTTTTTTCTCGCGTCTCTATTAAACCGTGCACAAGTGCACCAGCTCGAGCTTTGCGCGTTTCAGGAATTAAAAGCGCCTCTTTACTCAGAGGAGAGAGATACGGAGTTTGAGAGCTCTCAAAAAAGGGTTGAAGGGGAGCTAACCAACGGACCATTTCCTCAGCAAACGTATGAGGCTCTGCGTCACAAGGTGTTCTACCCAAAGGATAACATCCAAAAAGGTTACTAAATTCAGAAACCATCCACGGTTCTAACACAGCCCCATTCGCTCGAATATATACGGGATTTGAAAGGGGGGCACGATCTATTGAATTTACGAGAATTTCATAAGCGAGCTCGGTGAGGGACACCCGTCCCCTGGCTGCCCACAGCTCATTAGAAAGATTGTCTTCGGCTACCTCACCTTCAAGGACGGTAGCGCACCAATCATGAAGCTGTAACGACAGGGGGTCTGTCCATGCTGAAAACCGACCGTGTATTTCCTCTAATTGGTCTCGAGCTGAAGCGACTAAATGGACCGTTAGCCCCCTTCGAACAGGAGCCATTATTACAACTATTTCCGCCATACCCAACCATTTTATATTTACACATATTATATATTCAATTAACATTATTTCAAATGAATTAGTGAGTTAAATAATTATATGACAAAACCAGTTATACCTTCATCTTCGCCCCTTTTTTTAACAGAAGACCCAGAATTTCCCCTACTTCAGGGAAAAAAACGAGATTCATCGCGCGTTAAAGAAAGTTTTAATGCCCTTGGTGTATTATCTAAAACACCCCTAGTCTCTCAGACCCCAATAAAAAAACCTATAACGCTCCTTCAGGAAATAGACACAAGAATCGCAGACACCTGTTCGCATGCCGTTGAAGAAGCTTTGCATATAGAACGTCCAAAAACCGTGATTGGAGCTGCCCTACTCCTTAAATTGAAGGCAATGGAACTTGCCCATTTAGCCGCCCTTCCAGTTACAGCTGCATTAGAAGGAGCAAAACCTCTTGCTACAAGGGCGTGCAATTTCCACCCCGACCTTAAAAGAGTATGTGATAAGTTAGAACAAGAGCACGATCGCAGCTCTGCTGTGATCCGCGAAAAAATTGCCGCTCCACTAGAAGAAGTTACAGAAATTTCAACAGATCACATTCACAAAGCAGTGACTTCACTCCCCTTCTCCGTATCGATCGCAACTGTCTACCGCGGCATAACAGAAAAACCACACGACTCCTCTAAAGTACGTCTTGAAGACATACGTCCTTGAAGACATACGTCCTTGAAGACTCTTCCTTTTTTACTCCTCTGATTGGGGGGAAATCAGAAATATTTCATCAGGGGCATATGCCTTTTTTAGCTCCTCTAAAGTAGAAATAGACAATCCTCCCCCAGAACCAAATTTAGAAATCCAGTGCCCTTTTTCTTTAGAAAGGAGGACTGCAAAATGATATCCACTTAATGATTGGTATCTCTTTTTCATATAAATCGTATCCCCATTTTTCAATTCCTGATCTTTTAAGGGGGTGTAATTCCATGCAGCATAGTTAAATGTACGGCGTGCAACATCGTCGAATTTTCCATGCACAACATTTGCAAAATCACTACATTGCCATGTATTTGATGGGGGATTATCTCGAAAGAAGCGAATGATATTTTGTCTCATTTTATCGGGAAATTCAATATGATCGCATCGACTAAAACTATCCAGCTTTTCATGACAAAAATCAATGTCCCTAGCTCTTCCCATTTTGCCACCTAAAATATCAATCACATCAGAAGTCCAGGCGGCTTCTTTGCCTGCTCTGAGTTTGCGGACTGTCTGTAACTTTTTACCCTGTCGATCATAAACATTCACGTTTCCTATTTCTTGAGGAATAATGCGCACTGTATAGACAGGAAGCCGTCCACCTCCGAGTGGGGTGCATGGCACCGCTGCAAGTTCTCGAAAAGTCTGCTTAACTTGTGCACTATCTCGTCTCCGCAAGCATGCCGCATCTCTTATGCTTTCTTCCTCTGACTCTAAAGATATGGCGCGACTAGGCGCACCAACTACTGGACTGCTCATTTTTCTCCTTACAATATTTTTCGTATTATTTCCCAAAAATCTGTTCCCTCTTTAGGAACAAAGAGACAAACTTCACCATAATTTATACTCTCCTCTTTACCTGTTAAAAGTGAAGATAGGTATCTAAAAACCAGTCCATGAGAGACAATGATTTTTTGTTTTTCATGAAAGCTGGGGTTAGTAAATATATTGGAGATAGCTCTACTAACTCTACTTTTAAAGGGCAATTCATCTTCTGCATCTGAGGGCGTCAAGGAGCTAGCAAGATCTTCAGTGGAAAGCACACTGTAGTCGCCAAAATATCTTTCATTGAGATCTGGAAAGATATGGATGGGAACTTTGATTTTGTCTGCGATAATCTGAGCTGTCTCCCTAGCTCTTGCTAGGTCGCTAGAAATGATCACATAGCTGCTCTCTTCTGGATCTAAGAATGCAGCAGCTTGCAGTGCATCTTCCCTTCCCAGGGAATTTAAAGGGAAATCTCCGGGACCTTTGGTGATATCGGCCCTAGACCAATCTGTTCGACCATGTCTGACAAAAGTAAAAGAGCTCCCCATAGGGGGTCTTAGATTAATCTTCTCTATTAGTACAGTCCTTTAAGCAAGGGCTACAGCCGGATACTTGTTGGAGGGTAATTCGTGCGAGCACGTCGATCATTTTCGGAAGTGTTATCGGGTGGTGTTTTTGACCACCTTGTACACTGAGTACTCGACGTAAGTATCCATCATATTTTTTTATAAGGTGTAATGCCGCTGTTCCATCTTTTTGTTGCCTCATTATACAAGCCCCTGATCTAATCAATAAAGTAATAATTTTCGGAGAATAATAAGGATGGGTGTGATTGTTATAGTTTTGAAGTGCGATACAAAGGGGAATTTCACCTTTGCTATTGCGGGCATTAACTTCTTCAATAGATGCTTTTTCAAGCGATTCTTTCAGCTGAGAGAGATCCCCTCTTCTTACAATATCATGAAGACTCGTTGAAAGAGTGCGAAGCGCTACCATTGCAACAGGATTAGAAAGGCGGGTCGTTACCGCACGGACTTCCATTTGAAAAATGGGTCTAACCATTGAAATCATTTAAAACTCCTTTTTTGCAAAGTTTTAGCAAAGACAATACCATCCTAATGCATTTCCTGCCACTTGATCGCTCAGTAGTGATAAAAGTTACAGCAATTCCCGCTGGAAAAGAACATGCCCTCAGACACTATTTAAGAAGGTAAACGCTGAGACGAGAGAGAGAGTTTTTAGATAAGTGCACTTGAAAGCTCTATTTCTCTATATTTTCCACAGATTTCGATCTTTAAACTCATGATTTACGTCTCTCCAGCCTTTTATTCTGCATCAACACAGTTTCTAAGGGTCCCCCTCGGTGCTCTCGGTGTGCTCGGTGGTTATTTTTATCACATATATGGATGAGCAACCCATGCTAACCATCTT
>JAGOSM010000003.1 GCA_018062315.1 Simkaniaceae bacterium
AAAAACATAAAAGATTTTAAGTAGGAGATTAAGTGAGGGTCTCGGTGAACTCGGTGCTCTCGGTGGTTATTTTTATTCACATATATGGCTGAGCAACCTATGCTAACCATCTTTCTGCAATGATCGTCTTCCCTTTCCCAACGTTTCGAAAAATAACCACCGAGAGCACCGAGTTCACCGAGACCCTTATTAAGTCCCATACTTCACATATCCTATCTATTCACCACCACCTTGCAAGATGCAGGATGAGCTGCTGCATAAGGTGAGTAAGCTAAATGTGCCAACCTATTTTTATCGTTTTTTTCGCAGATTAAAAACAGTTGAAAAGTGGCCGTATTCCTGTTAAAAATGGCCTTAATGGACAAAAACCAGTAAAAAAGTGGCCGTATTCCCGTTAAGATTGGCCGCCTGGCTTCTCCTCGCAAAAAAAGCTGAGGATTGATAAACTCTTTGCGCAATATAACATGGAGCAACAATGAATATTAAATCACTCTGTAAATTAGCGTGGAGCTGGTTCCAACCAGCCCCCATCGTCCCAGATAAAACTACAGATCTTTTGACATCTCTTAGAAAAAATGGCCTTTTCCCCCAGGAAAAACCTATACATGTCAAACGCTTTGATCTATCAAACCCCTCAAAGATTGACGCAGTTCCGTTTCCGCATCAATTCCCTCGTAATGAGCCTTTAAGATAAGGCGTAATAAATCAGGGCCCACCCCTTCTCCTTTGATGAGAAGGGGACCAAATGCCCTTTCTAAGCGCTTAATCACCTTCTGCGATTTCAAAACAATCGATAAACCTGGAGGAATTCCATCAAGTAAATTTTTTCCTTTCTTCTCCTCGTCTTTGATCCGGTTCCAATGGTGCACGACATCCGCCGCACTTTCCGCTTTTTCTTCACCAAACACATGAGGATGGCGTCGAATTAATTTTTTTCTGACGTTAGTCAAAATTTGATCAATATCAAATTCTTCTTTTTTTTCTCCAAGCTTTGCATAAAAAATAATGATGTAAATTAAATCTCCCAATTCCTCAATTAAATTTTTTATATCCCCTTGATCCACTGCATCCAATACCTCATGAGCCTCTTCGAGCAGATATGGTCTTAAGGATTCATATGTTTGTTCTCTATCCCAAGGGCACCCCTCAGGGCTATTTAAATGATCTGCAAGCTCCAATAATTCATCAAAAGATTTCATAATATTCTTATCCATTCCTTGTATATAAATTCTAAGTTTTACTATGATGCTAGATCCTTGGGTAAAAAAACAAATGAAAAAATATCATTTTGTAATAACATCAAAATAACTTTGTTTATATATATGTTATTTGCTGTGTGTTATAATTTTGATCAAGACAATAAGATTTAATAAGGTTTTTAATTATGCAAGCTGTAAGAGATCGACTCACTCAATTACGAGATACTGTAACAGCCCATCCTTGGATTTCTGGCGCTGCTACAGCGGGCGCTGTAGGTGTGGCTATGGCCCCAGGAGCCATAGGAACTGCGGCTGTAGGACTTGGAGCCCTTGCCGCTGCCAACCCTGTAGGTCTTGCTGTACTTGGAGTGACCGGTGCTGCTGCATGGGCAGCTCGCAGATCTCTTCCCGGAGCTCGAACAGCAACAACGACCATGCTCCACGCAACTCCAGCTGTTGCCCTCACAGAAATTGGTAACTCTATTCGGAGTCTCCATCGAGGACGCCCCCTTTCTTCAGGAGAAAGAGGAGCTCTTGTTGCCACACTCAACGATTTTCAAACGATTACAGGGACAACTCCCTCTCGCGAAACTCAAGAAAAAATTACCACTTTAATTGCCGCTTTAGAAGCTCTTGAATCCCTTGATGACAATCCCCAGCTTTTAGTCATCTCTGAAGAGTGCCACGCAGCCATTCAAGCAATCCGTCCCGATTTAGACACTCTTCTTGAGGCTAATCGAGGCACTATTCCCGCTATTTTACACCATTTTCATGAATTTCTCGACTCTCTTATGGTAGAAGCTACCCCTGAACTCCGTTTAGCCTATAGCGCCTTAAATGACCTTTTATCTCAAGATGTTCCTACAAGAGAGCTTGCAGCTCAAGCATATGCACGACTTACTCAAGCGCAACATGTCTATGCTTCACGAGGAACTGTTCCACCTCAAATCAATACAGCCTTAGCCTTCCTCTCATCTAACGCTTTAATATTCCCTCTCACTGAAGAGCACCAAGGCGTCTTAAGGGCCGCTTTAGGACACCTTCACACAACGATTTCAGAGCAATCAGGGGAAGTAGAAAAACTTGTCGATCGATTAACTTACCATGTCTTTGGTGAAGCAAGTGGTTTAATCCCTAAAGCCCGGCAAGAAATTGCGGGCCTTTTATGTAACGCCCCTTCTTCCCTTCTCAATACAGCAACTTTGCTAGACCGTATTCGATGGGGTAATCGCTCAGGAGAAACCATCGCGGGACTCATAGAGACATTAGGAGCCGTTGAAAATCCTTCAGACAATATGAGTGAGCTGCTCGGTTTATTGAGAAGGGCAGAGGGTGTCGATCCCGCTCTCATGAGAGCAGTATCAGACGAACTCGACCTGCGCATTAAAGAAAGGCAAGGAATTGTATGGCAACAGGTTTCCGAGCTGAGAAATGAAATCCTTAATCCCGATCGAGGTCTTGTCAAAGAAGCCTTAGATCTCATGGCCCCTATCATGACTCAATTTACCAATTACGTTAAAGTAGCCCCCTCTCCTCTTAGACAAGCAAGGGACGCCCTCCTTCTTCTCGAAGGAAATCCAGGCGCACCGGCACACCAAAGAGCAGTCCTCTCGGCCCTACAAGACATAAATTCTCCAGCAACTGATGAATTAAAAGAGCGTATCGCGGCGGGAACAGCTGATCTTGATTCTATTCGAGCAGCAAAGGCTGACTTGCAAATGCAAATTGAGGAAGAACAGGGAGAAATTCTCACCTTTGTAGATGCCCTATTTAATGCATTTCAGGGTCAGGTGCATCACTTTATTACGAGCACGATGAATAGAGCTCCTGAGCCTCTTTGCAAATGGAACCAAGCACTAAAACACCTTTTAAATGGTCTTAATAGAAATACCCCCATTGCAGCACTTGAGCCTCTCATTCAAGGGGTCAGAGAGCATCTCCCTGAAGCAAATCATCCCATCAACACAGCTTTAAATCGTTTTAAAGAAGGGCACATCAGTAGAGACCCTCTTAAACAGTCTCTTCAAGCGGAAATCCAAAGAACGGATACGTTAATTTCTACAATGAGCGGATCGTTAACACAAGCCTTTAGATCTGCAGTTTCTACCCTGCAGGATGAAGTAGATGGAGTCATTCAAAATACCTCGCATGCAGTCACAGCTCAGATGAATGCGTGGGTCAGAGCTGGAAGGGGTCTCATTGAAGGAGCTCCCGACCATCCTATGAAAGGACTCTTTGAACGCATCCTTGATGCTCACGCACCAGGAGGCCAGGCTTTAAGTGGAGCGATTTATACTGAACTTGGAAGAGTCAGCCTACTCATTCCCCAATTTAGAGAAAAAGTACTACAGCACATTCCAAGGGACAACTTAGCAAAAGATCCAGAACTCCTCATAAGTCAATGCTTTCGAGTGATGCAGGAGATCGTCAGAGATTCTTCAGAGGAACAAAGAGCCATTTTTTACGAGAGCATCTACCATGCTGCAAGGAAGGCCGATCCCTTAAATCCCGATATTGGAGGGGCTAACTGGGGATCAGAAAATGCATTTTCAATCACAAACCCTGCTATTACTTTTTATGGATTTGCTGAGTGGCATAAAAAAGTGCACCATTTTACCGCTCACCCCATCTACCAACTCAGAAATAAACTCCTGGAAGATCCCATTTCTAATGAAGCCATTCTGAATGCCCTTACCCAAATCCCTGTGGATGGGTTTCGGGATCTTGTTTTAAGTAAACTCTATCACAAACTCAATCCAGGAAGCGTCGCCTCTGACTGGGCAGAACACCACCTTGCAGATGATCCCATCGTGACTCTTGAAATATGTTGGCAAGCGATTAAAGAAACAGTAGAGGCATTGTCTCCCCAAGAACAATCTTTTTTCTACCAATGCATTAGTGAAGTTTCCTCAAAAGGACCTTTAGATACCCAAGGAGAGGCCTGGGCCCGCGAACACGCTTTTGATCTCAATCATAAAGAAAGAACTTTTGCCGGGTTTTCATGGTTTATGGTCAAACGGGCAGGTGGTGTACCCGATGTAGGACACGCCCCCCCTCCAGGTGTTGTAGGAGCTCAACTCGGTGTAGGAGGAGGGATTGCCAATCACCCTATCTTTGGAGGGATACTCCAAATCCTGACAAAAGTTCCTGCCATAGGGCTCGGAGGAGTGACTTCTTACATTGAAAAACTCCTTCAAGACTGGATTTCTCCTGCGGTTGCCACTGCTGAACATGGCCTCACAGATGAGCAAAGAGAAGAAGTTCAGGGAACGATTTCTCAAATCCTTGAGCGTCTTAGACAAGCCCATGAGAAGGGATCTATCTCCGGTTATATCAGTGCCCTTAGAGGCGCTTTTGGCTCTCTTTCTAAATATCCCCTTCTTATCAATGGACTGAGGGTAGGTCTCGGCGCCCCCGGACAAATCACGAGCTCCTACGCCAGAGAGGCTGCCCTTCTTCAACAAATAGATGCACTAGATCAAACACAAGCCCCAGACGATGAAGATGATTCTGTAGGTAAATGGCGAGGGGATGTAGATGCAGAAAAACGGTCCCTTGAAAAAAATGCCCGTTTTATGATTCTTTACACCGTTTTCTATGAAGATACCCGCTTTGGGGTTGGAAAAGACAATCCCCGTCTTGCGATTGATGCAGAGATAAAACAACGGATCACAGCTGCCCCAGGAACTGAAGAATATGACACTGAAGTGGAAAGGCTTCGGAACGAGCTTGGGTATTATAATGCAAGATCAGCCAATCATTTTCATCAAATCATGGACCGGGTCCGCGCCTTTCCTGCGGCCGAGCAAGAAGCGAAATTCAAAGAAATTTTATTTGAAGAAGTTTCTAAAAAATCAAAATTCAAAGCCTTTTTCAACAAGATGTTTTACTTTCTTCTCAACGGCATTCTGAATTCTATTATTGGCCCCTACCTCTCTAATATGATTACTGAGGTAAGACAAGGAATTAGAGGTTTAGAAGCAGATAAAAATACGACACGACCTATCCCCCCTGAACCCATGCAACAGCTCACAAGTGGAATGCTTGCGATTCAAGCGGCTTATAAAGACTGGTCTCTCGACACTCATGGAATGCACCGAGATGGAAGAGTTAAAACAGTGCTAGATGATCCGAAATACAACCAAAACATGACACCAAAACAGATTCATGATGAAACAGCAACCACCCTTATCAATTATTTTATTCCCGATACCCCTTGGGATTTAAGAGTCTCGTTTTTCAAAGTCGGAGCTTTTTGCAGTAAAGACGTAGCACCTCATCACCCCCTTCTCAACAAAGTGTGCATTGTAGCTAAATGGATTCCTTTAGGACTTATCGGAGTTATTTTGGCCCCTGTATGGGATACTTTAAGATCGCTCGGGACTACCCTTACCACCATCATGAAAAGATGGCTCTTAAAGAAAACGGTCATTCGACTCGACGTTATCCCTACCCTCGTCTCCACTGCAAAAAATTCCCTTTACAACACCTCTGCCTACCAGCTCGCTCTCAATGAGCTTCTCTGTAGCCAAGTGAAAGAAATATGGAATATTATGGATCCCTCAAGGGTCTCAGACAATGAGGCAAGTAAACGGTATCTTAAAATTGCAGAACAACAACCTGAAAGCACCAAGCAAGCGATTCGAGCCCTTGTTGAAAACCTCTTCGGTACGATGCAGCTCCGAAATATCTACACCCCAGAAGCCATGAAAGCAGCCACCTCTGGCAAAGGGTCTTTAACCGCAAAAGCAAGAGAACAACTCAATTCCCTCTTCCTTCCTGATGTAGTCGATAATGTGGTTAAGTTAATTATGGTGGGATACCAATCTGTCGTTGAAAAAGATCAGATGGAAAGACAACTTTCTCAACTTATGAAAACCCTCAACGGAGCGATTGTAGGAGCCTCTAGCGATCATCAAGACTGGAGTGCAGAAAATATCAGACAGAGAAATGACACCCTCTCTCGAGAAATTGAACACTATAAAGACCTCATTTTAAGCCAGGCCATTCAAGAAGCTGTCGATGATTACCTCACCCATCCAGAACAAAAACAAATCAAGGCGGCTCACGAACGGTTTGCAGCAACAAAAGCCCTCATGGTTGGAGGAGAGGACGTGTCCACTCCCTTTATTCCTACCTTTAGACAAGCACTTACAGATTGCCAGGCTACCCCTTCTGCAGATAATGTGAACCGGGCACGATCCCTCTTTAAAGGGGTCCTTCAAGAACTGAGCAACAGCTCAAGAGTCCTTGTCTCAGATGTTCAACAAGGACGTATTTCTCAAGCCACAGCCAATGACCTTCATACAGGACGCCATAAGATCATAGAAACTCTCGAACGCCTCTCTGAAGAATTTAGTGCCACATTCCACGATAATTTCACCGTTACAGATAGTCAATTTATCATTCCAAGGATCACTCGTTTAGTTTCCACGTTTGACGCTATTGCCACAAATACAGCAAACCCCCTTTTAGAAGATGATCTCAAAAATGCACAAACGTTGATCGAAGAACTCAAAAGCCACGCTTCTCATTCGATACAATTAAAGCAACTCATTCAATCCTTTGAAGCCTCTTATAAAACTGCCAAAGAAGTGACCCGGCTTGTTCTTAATCAACGGAAAACAACCCCAACTATGGACCAGATTCGTCTTGCGACTCAGGAACTGTTACGCCAAAAACAAGAAGCTGCTTCAAGAAGTCCTCTTGCACGACTCACCCACGATGGAGTGGCTCAATACTACCGTTCTTTAGAACAGTTGATCAATACTCTCCCTGATCCCTTCGATAAACAGAAATTACTTACCGCGGCAAAAAGCCTCTGGATGCAGCCCGTCCATGCCGCTGCTACTCATTCCCAAGAAATTATAAATTATATCGACCGTATTTTAGGGGGGCAGAACGATGCATTGCAAACAGCGATGGGGAACTTAACTACCGAGGTCACCAATCATCAAAGACTAGCCACTCAGTTTAATGCTACCCAAGGAAGTGCAGCAGCTACAGGAACTCTTTCTCTTGGAGCACATCTCCAAAGATGTCAAGATCACCTCCGCTCTCTTGAAGAAACCGTCAACCAACTGCAACCCCCTCCCTTTATCACGGCTTCAGTGCACGATTTAAAATCTAATTCCACCATTAATCAGTTGATTTGTAATATGATTTTCCAAGAGTTAAAGGTAAGATCCAGTCAATTCCTTGGAATGATTTCAGATCCTATTGTCTTCCAGCAGATGATCCGTCAGGGAATGCTTCTTGTATTAGAAAAGTTGAATCCCCCCGAAGAATTTGCTAAGCTGACTAGGGGATGAAAAAAAGAGCCATTTTTATTGCCTCAACAGGGCAGCATGTCGGAAAAACGACGGTTTGCCTAGGTCTTTTAGCTGGATTAAAAAAACGGTTTCAACGGGTCGGTTTTATTAAGCCTGTGGGACAAGAACATGTCGCCGTTGAAGGGGGTCTTCGGGTTGATAAGGATGTGGTCCTATTTAAGGAACATTTTCACCTCCCCTCTCCTTATGAACTCATGAGTCCTGTCATCATCCCTTCAGGATTCACCCGCCGTTTTCTCGATGGAGAAATTCAAGAAAAAGAACTGATCAGAAAAATCAAAAAGGGATTTAAAATCATCCATACTGATCACGACTTTACCCTTGTGGAAGGAACAGGGCACGTGGGGGTCGGATCGATTGTCAACTTAAGCAATGCACAAGTTGCTGACCTTCTCAATTTAGAGGTTATTTTGATTGTTTCTGGAGGGCTTGGATCTGCTTTTGACCTCCTCTCCCTAAATAAAGCCCTTTTAGACCAGCATGGAGTCAAGCTCAAAGGGGTCATTGTCAATCGAGTGATTTCGAGTAAATACGAAATGGTCAAAACCTATATGACAAAAGCACTCAAAACGTGGAAAGTACCCCTCTTAGGATGTATTCCTTTCGATCCCCTTCTTTCTCACCCCACGATGCGCGATTTTGAAATCCTTTTTGGCTCCCCCCTCTTGACAGGTCTCTCACATCGTTTACGCCATTTTAAAAATCTGCGCCTTGTTGCCACCTCTTTGAAAAATTACAATAAACTCATCCTCCCCTCTCAGCTCATCATCACCCCAGCCAATCGAGAGGAAATCATTTTAGCCACCTTAACAAAGTACTGGGATATGAAAGTCAAAGACCATGAAAGCGATCTTGAAGCGGGAATGATCTTAATTGGCGATACACCCCCCCGTCACCAAATCATTCAAGAGATCAAAAAAGCAGATATCCCCATGTTGTACGTTCCCCTATCGAGTACAAAAACGATGCAAATGATCTCTTCCCATACAGCAAAAATAGGACTAGAAGACCAAGAGAAGGTGCACGAGGCCATTCAAGTTGTAGAGAATCACGTTGATTTTTCTAAAATCTGCTGAGGGGAAAGGGCTTTGAGGCAGGCCCCTGTGGGACAGGTTCTCAATTTTTTACATCTTTTAACAAAACTCTGTCCATATGGACAAAAACCTTGAATGGTCTTATGTCTTTTCCCTTGAGGGGCATAAATTTCAGAAGAAGAAGGGCCGAAAAAACTCAATGTAGGAGTTTCTGTTAAAGCGGCTAAATGAAGTGCACTCGAATCGGCACTGATCACAAGGGCCATATTTTCAATGAGCCTCTGCCATACTGGGATCTTTAATTCCCCAACCCATTTAGAGCCGGGAAAGGCACGGCATAAAGCCTCAGCAAGAAGTGGCTTTCCTTTCATCACAAATAAAAAAGGGCCCTGTTTTTGTTTCAAAAGTTGCACTAGTGCAACCGGATCTAGTTGCTTATTCTCCCATGTAGATAGGGGGCATACCATCGTCACAGGAAAAGAAAGATCTGATAGGATACACTTTACCTCTTCTTCCTCTTCAAGAGTTAGAGGATAGGTGATTTTCTCATCTCCGGCACTCTCTGAAAGGGGGATTGCTTGCTGTAAAAGAGAAAGATATTGTTCAGTAATAGGACGGGTGAGATCTACTTCAAAACGGCGGGAAGTGGCGAGAAGACTCGGCCATTCGGGAATCGAACGCCTCCCGAATCCCACTTTATCCGCTGCCTTAATTCTCATCATGATGCCAAGGGAGCGACAATTTCCCTGCAGATCTATTGCTATATCATACCCTTTTTTAGGGAGATCATCCACCGTATAACATTCATGCACCAGTCTTTCGACAGCTCCCTTAAATTGAGGTTTTACGATCCAATCCACTTCGTCTTGCCTTAAATAGGGAAGTAACGGAAGGGTATGAAAAATATCTCCCAATGAAGAAGTCTTTACAATTAAAATTTTTCTTGCTGTCTTTTTCATTTTAGATAGGATGATATCATATGAACAAAGAAATCGGCTACCTTAAGTCTCATCCTGCAGAAATGTTTTATTTAGCACTGACTGAAATGAGTCAACGTTTTGCTTTTTGGGGAGTGGGAAATATCCTTGTCCTGTATCTTGTTCAATACTTTCACTTTACAGATGCCAGTGCAACGCACCTTTATGGTCTTTATACTGGAGTGAGTTTCGTCCTACCTCTCTTTGGAGGGTATTTAGCCGATAGATGGAATTATAGCTCCCCTGTCTGGTCGGGAATGATCGCTTCAGCTCTTGGTTGCTTTTGTATAGGCACTGCATTAGAACCCCTCCTTTATGTCGGGCTTATTCTCATCGGCCTCGGTGGATGTGTTTTTACCCCTTGTGTCTATTCTCTCCTCAATCGTTTCTACAAAGAGAAACACCACTTACGCACGACAGGCTTTTCTATTTACTACGCTGGAGTAAATATCGGTACCTTTGTTGGAATGATCGCACTCGGACCTCTAGTCCTTTACAATTATTGGAAAACAGTATTTTGCATTGCAGGTCTTGTGCAGCTTCTTGGCCTTTTTGCCTTTAGAAAGGTAAATGAGTTGATTAAAGAAGAGCACCTCTCTGTTTTTAAAGAGAGAGTGAAAGAAAAAGCAGAGATGATTTCACGCACTTCTTTACATCGAATTGCAGTGATCCTCGTCGTGTCTTTTTTCTCTATTGTGTTCTGGGCAGCTTATAACCAGCAATTTTCATCTATTGTCCTTTTTGCTCTCAATTACACCGATTTACAGTGTCTCGGATTTACAATTCCCATTCCTTGGATCATCACCTCTCAAACTTTTTTCCTTGTCATTTTAGCAATCCCCCTCTCTTCACTTTATTTATTTCTGAAAAAGCATCACTTAGAGCTCAGCCCTCCAACTAAAATGGCCCTGTCTTTTATTGCAACGGCGATCTGTTTTGGTCTCATTGTCCTTGCAAGCCGCCATATTCCAGGAGCTTCCCCTCTCTATTTAATCTCAGGATTTTTCTTTATGGCGATTGCAGAACTTCTCATTGCTCCCATAGGACTTGCCTTTGTCACGAAACTCTCCCCTAAAAAGATGACCGCTTTTTTTGTAGGCGTTTACTATCTATGCATCGGGGTAGGGTTTTATCTTGGAGGATGGCTTGCAGGTTTTATGCAAAAAGAGCATGTCGGCGAGTTTTTTCTGAAATTTGGAATTGTGGTTTTGGTCACAGGGCTGATCTTACTCAGTTTGGCTAAAACTCTCACCCGCTTCAGCCACCAAAATAAGGTCGATGCCCTTTAATGGGTGGGTGAATGAGATAGAGTAGGCGTGAAGCATAAGACGGGGATGACCAAATCCTGCAAGGGTATTTCTCCCATACTGCGTATCTCCAATAATGGGATAATGGCGATGAGAAAGCTGGACTCGTAATTGATGAGTTCTTCCTGTAACAGGTCTCAATTCTAACGTAGAAATTTTTCCTTTTTTCAGAAGACGAAAATGGGTAATTGCTTCTTTTCCAACAGGACCCACTCCCCACATTTTTTGCCCTTCAAAGGTTCCTTTGAGAACAAGTTGATCAGTCCAAGTTCCCTCTTCTTCGGAAAAAGATCCGAGTACCTTCGCATGATAGACTTTATGCACCTGTCGTTGTTTAAAGAGCAGCTCCATAGCACTCTTTGCCTTCTCGTGTTTTGCCCGTACTAAAACTCCTGATGTAGGTTTATCGAGGCGATGCACAGCCATAGGGTGATCTGAAATAATCCCCACTCCTTTATTAAAAACGAGCAAATCTTCATCTTCAAAAAGGAGAGGCATAGAATGTTCGATAGGGGCAATGAGCTCGAAATCGACCTCATCTCCCTTTCTGACTCGATAAGAAGCAAATCTCTCTACAACCCCGTTCACACGACATCCCCCTCGGTCAATGGATCGCTTAACAAGGGCGCGGGAAAGACGTAACCGATCACTGATGAGCGATCCTAGTCTTTCCCCTGAAAGATTAGAACGGAATTTCATCTTCTGAAAAATGAGGGGTTTCATTCATCGATGGATGAGACTGACCTGCACCTGTTGTTGCCATCTGAGCCTTAGGAGCCATCCCATCCTGAGGACGATCACCGCCACTGCGACCAAATGGACTAAAAGCTAAATGGTAAGCTGTCATATTCATCGAAACCTGAGGATGTCCTTCTTTATCTGTGTACACTTCGGGTTTGTGAATTTCTCCCATCACAATCACTCCACTTCCTTTTTTAAGGTAAGGAAGCATTTTATCAAATTGATCACCCCATAAAGTGATGCGCCACCAAATCGTTTCTTTACCTCGGGAATTAGCGCCTATCCGTAAAGTAATAACTTTCTGTCCAGATGAAGTGTAGCGAACTTCGGGCTCTGCGCCTAAATGACCGCCAAGTTGTCCATGATTCATAATATCCTCCAAAGCTCCTATGCTCTCAGGAGCTCCGATTTTCTTCAATATAAAAAATATCTTGGATTTATTAGACAAAAATCTACTTCCTCCGCTAGAAGGGAAGATATACCACGGGAGAAGGGAAATAATGTCAAATTTAGCTCATTCTGGCGATCATTACAGTCATGAAAGCAAAAAAGAAAAGGAACACAAAGGACATCTGTTTCCGATTGATGAAACAGAAGAGTTCCACGATCCCTTCTCTGCATTAAATTTATTTCTTTCTAAGAAAATTAAGCAAGAGCTCGACAAAAGTGGGACCGCAAGAAAATGGTCTCATAAAATCCAAGATGAACTTTTACAAACGATCCTCCCTGAATTTAAAGAAATTTTTCCTAAATACCGTTTAGGGGGAACTGCTCTTAAAAAAATCTGGGATAAAGTCAGTTATTATTACAATACTGTCACCACCAAACAAGGGGCCTTAAATCAAGATGGACGCCTTAACCTTCCTCTAATGATTCGAGAAAATCTCAGAACGGAAGCCCCTCTAGCCTCTAACCTCCCCCCTTATGCAGGAGCTCATCAAATTGCTGTGAAAATGAGTGAGTGCATCGCTTCTTTAGAAGGAGAATGTCCTGATCTTTCAGATTTGACAAAAACAATATGGGCAGTACAAAAACATCTCATTAAAAATCTCCCTTCAAGAGAAGCTAAAAGCCCTTATGAAGATTACGACCTCACAGATAAAATTGTAGTCAAAACTTTACTTGAAATCACAAGTAGCGGTGCATCTCATAGTTTGGAAGAACTTAAAGGGGCCATTCAACATCGTTTCAACGGGTACCATCAAGTTAAATCACTTCACAAAAAAAATGAGCTTGTCTCTTTAATTTCAGCCCTTCTTGCAAAAGGGACGCCCCTCCCCAAACATTTTGCACTTAAGTCATTTATTCACAAACACCTAAGCATGATTAAAGTGGATCATAATGTGTCAAATGATGCCCATCTTATCGAAACAGTACAGCGCATTTTAGCCCTTTATCCCGTGATGATTACCCTTCCTAAAATCAGCAAAGAAGAGCTTTCAAGGGCCATTCATTATACCTATCACCTCCTTTTTGAAAGTGAAGTCGACTCATGCCCTGTGATCAATCAGTCGATCCTTATCTTTGTCAATGCCGAGATGCGCCTTTTTCAAGATCTTCCTTTAGAGCTGATTGAGAGTACGATTATAGAATCTTATTCCTATGCTCAAGATCTTCCCCGAATCGAGCTTTCTCATGTAGAAGCTTATATTTGGCAAGTCATCGATGAAAATGAAGAGATCATTAAAAATGCACCAGCTCATCTTGTCTCTATTATTGAGACTGAACTTGCCAATGTTTTGATTGACCACCTAGGGCATCCCTTCCGCCGTCTTGTCCAAAATACAGTCCAATTCTTCAAAAAAGCGATGGAACTGGATCTTTCTGCAGCAGAGAGAAAGATCCATCACTGGGCTATTCAAAATGATATGATTTGCAGATGGATCCATTTTGACTCAGCCTCTCCTCTTCTAAAAATGGCAAAAGAATTTTATAAAGAAGGGATTTCTCACGATGTCTTTATTGATAAAACCTTCAAAACAGCTCTAAAGATGTATCCTGAATTGAAAGCGTTTGAATCTCAGCTCCGCGTTCGGGTATGGATTCTCTATAAATTTCTATGGTATAGCACAACGTCTTCGGATCAAGTATCTTCCTTTGATCGGTTTATCGCCTTTCATAAGTCGATCCATCCTGATTTAGAAGCTTACTTAGATAAAGCCCTTCCTTTTAATCCGCGGCCACTCACCAAATAAAGGCCGAGGACGACAAGGGGCAAGCTCAGGTATTGACCCATAAGCAGAGGGCCTATTTCGTAGGCACTCTGTCCTTCTTTAATAGACTCGATCAAAAACCGGCTTCCAAAAATAAGAATAAAAAAGAGGCCGGTAATTCTCCCGGGAATGAAGCGCCATAGCGGCCATAATCTGTATAAAATAAAGAAAGAAACTACATATACAAGGGCTTCATAAATTTGGACAGGATGCCTTGGTACTGGAAGGGATCCATCTATAGGATGGCCAAAGAGGACAGCCCAGGGAATCCCACTCGGGACTCCTAAAACCTCTTGATTCATAAAATTCCCAAGCCTGATAAAACACCCGGCTAGAGCAACGGGGACGACCACAAGATCCACTACCTCCCAAAAAGAAAGGATCTTTGTCTTCTTAGTAAATAGAAATAAAGCGATCAAAATCGCGAGGGCTGCACCATGACTTGCAAGTCCCCCTTCCCAAACTTTAATGATTTGAAAAGGGTTCAAAACCCAAGTTTCCCATCTTTCATAAAACATCAGATGACCAAGCCGTGCCCCAATGAGCGTTCCTATAAAGACAAAAGAGAAAAGGCGCTCACAAAAGAGTTTAGCTTCTTTCTTATCTAAAAAAGAGGCAACCATTCTCCGGTTAATCACTCCAGCAATGAAAAATCCAAGGGCGAAAAGGAGCCCATACCAAGCAACAGGTCGCTCTAGAAAAGGAACTGTAAATGCAATGGGATCAGGATCCCACATAAGATTTCCTCAGTAAAATATACCCTATAACAATTAACGGAACGCTTAGAATCTGTCCCATAAGTAAGGGACTTTCTGATGTATAGTATCCATGAGGTTCTTTTAAAAATTCAATGACAAACCGAAATAAAAAAACGGAGAAAAAGAGAGAACCGATCAACCTCCCTTCTGGCAAAGTGGTTTTATTTTTAATCCAGGTCCATAAAAGAAGGATAAATCCCATAAAATAAAAAAAAGATTCATAAAGCTGAACAGGATGCCTTGGAAGGCCTCCCACTCCCCCGATAGGATGAACAAAGGTGACTGCCCAAGGGACTGTAGTCACAGTCCCGATGAGTTCTTGGTTAAAAAAATTCCCCAGCCGAATCAAGGCGGCTATGAGAAGCGCAGGGGGAGAAAGGAGGTCAAGGACACGAAGGGGGGTAAAGTATTCTCGATACCATCTGATCCAGATAAAAAGCGCCATGAGCACACCGATGACCCCGCCGTGACTGGAAAGGCCCCCTTCATAAATGCGAAAAATCATGAAAGGATCTGCTACCACCTCTCTTAAGCTGCAGTAAAAGAAAATGTGTCCCAAACGAGAACCGATCAGGGCCCCAATAAAAAAAACAAGCCATCCCATTTCAGCAATAAGAGAAGCCCTTTCTTTTAAAGAAATCACTTCTTTTGCAAACAAAAGATCTCCTTCCTCTCTAGAAAATCGATTGAGTTTTTCAACGACTTCATCTGGAGGACATTGAAGTTTAAAAGCGAGCTCCCTTCTCTCTTTGATATCTCCTTCTCGATAGAAAGGGTGTCTACTAAAATAAGCAAAAACAATCCATTTTACGAGAAATAAAGCGGCTAAAAAGGCGGTGCCAAAAAAGAAGGAGTAGAAATTGAGTTCCAACCCCTTCCAAGAAAAAATCACCCCACTAGGATCCCAGCGCATGGGCTTCCCTAAAATAAATAGTGGATCCCTGAAGTAAAGCAGCTCCGATCGCAATACTCACAACACCCCTGACTTCTAAAGGGATTCCTGGAATAAATCTGAGGAGCATGCCTAAACATCCCATACCGAAAAGAAGGGCCCAGTATCCCTTGCTATACATTTGCATCCAGCGCAGGGGTTCTTCTTGAGCACGGAGCCGAGCCATGACCCTACGAGCCCCTTTTCTGAGGGCAAAATGCCCTTTCAAGTATCCTATAAGGAGCCCTAATCCTATGAGAGCCACTTCTTCTACTCGGTGTAACCCAACATAGAGTAGCCGAATTCCCACAATCATCCAAATCGCTCCAGAAATCAATGCCGCATTTTTTCGCTTCACGTCTTTACTCCTCTTGACATATTGCACAAAACATACTAGCTTATTTCTATTGATCCTTTAAATAAAAAAATGATAGGAGATCTATGCAAAATGCCGCACTCACCTTTACTCGGATTTTTTTCACCCTAATTAGTATTTTTTTCATGACCATCTACATGGTATCTCGTCCCGAGTATACAGTAGGAGTGAATGTCACTTTAGGTATCGTAGCTGGACTTATTCTCAGCTTTGTTCTAGTGGGCTTTGATACTTTGGTGAGAAGATTTAATCTTCGCTCATTTAATATCGCTCTGATTGGGTTATTTTTAGGATACCTTTTAGGCTTAGCTCTTGTTATTCTTCTTGATGCCATTATTGACCTCACTTCAATTTCCTCTTATCTCCACCTCAAGTCCATCGAGATTCTTAAAATTTCTCTTTTTATTTTTGGTACCTATCTAGGGACTATTATGACATTGCGATCTTCCGATGAGCTCTATGTAAGTATCCCTTTTGTCAAATTTACAGCCGTGGCCCAGAAGAAAAAAGATCTTATTGTTGACTCGTCAGCGCTCTCGGATTCCCGTATTATAGACCTTTGCGCAACAGGCATTCTCGATTTTCACCTCATTATTCCCCGTTTTATCATTAAAGAGCTGTACGCCCAAAGTGAAATAGGGGAAGAATCGATTAAATTTAGAGCTAGAAGAAGCCTTGAAACGGTTAAAAAAATGGAACTCAACACTTCACTGGGGGTCCGATTTAATGATACTGACTTTCCTGAAGCCAAGGATCAAACATCCAAGTTAATTCGCCTTTCCCGTCTTATCGATGCAAACATCCTAACTGCCGATCTTTCCAGGGTGCAAATGTCTTCTATTGAAGGAGTGAAGGTCATCAACATCCACGCCCTTTCAAATGCCTTAAAACCTCTGATGGACTCAGGCGAGTATATCTCAATTAAGATTCAAAGACTTGGGAAAGAACCGCGTCAAGGGGTGGGTTATCTTGAAGATGGAACAATGGTGGTCGTTAATGGAGGGGGGAGCTACATTGGTGAAACAATTGAAGTGCAGGTTCTTTCTGTCAAACACACTTCATCTGGTCGTATGATTTTTTGTAATGCCCTTGATGAGATCGATTACGTCGATAGTTACGAAGAAGATGAACATGACAAATAATATACCTATCGATCTTGGAATAGACATTGTGGATATTGAGAGGATACGTCAATCGGTGAAAAAATATAGTGACCGATTTTTAAATCGCATTTTCACTGCTGAGGAACTTTCTTATTGTATGGGGCGTCCAGATCCTATCATTCATCTAGCGGTACGGTTTGCAGCAAAAGAAGCGGTATCTAAAGCCCTTGGGACAGGGATTGGCGAGCATCTCGGATGGAAGGACATTTCGATCAAAAGAGGTACCCTCGGAAAGCCTTCTGTTATTTTTTCTGAAAAAGCTAATTTATTTCATGGTAATCCAATTATTATTTTGTCTCTTTCTCATACAGACACGATAGCTATTGCTTCTGCAATAAGAACAAATTGACAAATTCGTCCTATTTTAAGAAAATGTATCCATACACCAAAACTAAATGGAGTTAACTATGTTACTACCTCTCGCTGTTGTGATCCTTGCTTGCGCAAATCACCATCCTGTACCTGAACAAGAAGTCTCTGTTGATACCGAATGTGAAGTGAGCGAGCTACAAGCTCATGTTGTGAAAAAGAAAGCTCCTTCTGAATCTGAAGAAGAGACCCTCCTTATTGAAGAAGCTCAAAAAGAAGAAGAAGCACGTCACATTGTGACTTTTTCTGAAACAGAAACTCCTGAATCATAGAATCTTCTAGTTAACAGTAGGGAGGGACTCCGTCCCTCCCTCTTCCTCTCCTGCCCTTGCCACTTTGCGTTAAGCTCCTGATTTTAAGAAGGTAGCGCAGAGGCGCGGAGTCGCAATGACGCAAAGGGGTATTATATTACAATAAGACACAACTTTGACAATAAGTCATTTATTGTTGTATAATATATTTATTAATATACTAATGCTAGGTTTAAAATGGAAATTACAAAAGCAAATCCTACCCTAACACTAGAACATCTAGACCTCGTAGAAACGGCAGCTCCTAATACCTTACTCTCTTTCCTTGAAATCAACGATATACAAGCGCTTGCATGTGTATCAAAAAACCTATGCTTAATCACAGTCAGGCTAACCCATCACTATGCAATCTTTTGCATTGAAAAAATGATCTCATCCACTAATCAGTCTATGACTGATGCACAAACAGAAATCTGGAATGGAATTAAGATATTATATCAAGCCACGTCTCGAAAATTATTTTTGCTACAATCAGATCTACCTGCTGTAGAACACCTAGCGTACCGGCTCTTCATGTCACTCGAGCCAGAAATCCAATGTCGTCTTGAAGCAACTCCTCTTTCTTGTTTTGTTACAAATCCTCCCCCTCGCTCTCCCTACCCCCGCAAACCCCTCTCTGTATCGGACGAACCTCAAGTATTCAGCTCGATTTCCTCGAAACTCGCAAATCTCGGTGAAATTTCCCATGCTATACAATTCACAAATAAAATCTCAAACCGCTTTCAGAAATCACAATCACTGGAGGCAATCATCCCGCATCTAACAAATACTGAAGATATTTCTCTAGTTCTCGAGATGATGAGATCGACGATCGATCAAAAGGACAGTTTGCTTGCGGCGATCATTCCTAAACTAACAACTGGTGAACACATTTCTCCCGTTATCGAGATGATACGTGCCTTAAAATCATCCTATATGAAGGATTCATTACTTTTAGCAATAGCAGACAAATCAGCGACACTTGGAGTTATTCCCCAAGCTATCGAAAGTGTTAGAGGCATATCGCTACTAAGCAACAGCTTAAAAATTCTGCAGAACATCATTGCTCATATAACCACTCTTGCAGATCTTGAGCGGATGAGCGATATCGCAAAAACCAGTCCACTGTATGAGTTTGAGAAAGACCAATTACTTGCAAACATTGCCTCCAAATTTGCAGCATTTGGAGAAGTGGAGCAAGCTATCAAAGTCACTGATGCCATCAAAAATAAAGATGCAAAACTTCGAGGACAACAATCCATCGTTTCTAAATTAGCTCAACTTAGAGAATTGCCCCGCGCTATCGAAATGGCTAGCAGTGCCCCCACAAGACTCTACCAGTGCTCACTCTTTAACGCGATATTTTCTCACCTCACAACAGCCGAAGATATGGAAATCGCTTACCGCAGTATTACCAGAGAAGAACTTAGAGAAGACCCACACCTACTACTTTATCCGCTATGCCTAGCACTATTAAAAATTGGAGAAATTGACAAAGCTGTCGAGCAGGCCAAGAAAACAGCAATCCCCTCTATTAGAAATAAAATATTGAAAGAGGCTGCCGATCAACTAGAAAAAAGAGGACAACCCGAATCAGCTGGTGAAGTAAGAGCTCATATTATCCTCTAAAACAGAGAAAAGGGAAGGTGGTACCCTAGCAGAAACGTTTGCATTCTTTGGGGAAACTGATGAGCATAGGGCCTATAAGTATAGGTCACATAAAGCTCCCCCCAAATAGGAATAACGTAGCGATAGGTGGCCCCCACATCTACTGAATAGTGCTCGGTATTGCCGTAGCCAAATTGCTTGACCGATACTGAGCGCCCCCCAAATCCAAAATTACCTAACGCAAAGAAATCAAATTGGTGCCTGCGAAATACATTAAACTCGAGATGCAACTCGGGAGTTAGGTAAGGCGCTCCCCGATTTCCTATACCAGCTCCTAAATAGGAGAAAATCCGACAAATCCACTGATCCCCCCGATTAAACTCTTTTCCAATCGATGTCACTAAATCGAGATTGAGCGTTGCTGCATAAGGACAGGATAAATCATGCAAAAACCGACCCGTCACATACCTAAGACGAAGACCACTTGTTAAACTTACAGCATCTCCACTTAAGTCATCTAAAAAGTGGTATCTTACCTGCCCAGCAAAAGATTCCGCACTGAGAACATGATGAGAAGTTTTCAAAAACTCTCCTTCGACTTGCATTTCCCAATCGGGAAGAAAACGAAGTCCAAGATTGAGATCCACATCGCTATCCCGAGAACGGTAAGGAATCCCCAGTCCTTCTACTGAATTGTAATAAGAATAGGTATAAGCAGAATAAAGCTCAAATTCAGCTAGTGGACTAAAATAGGGCTTGTTTTGAAATGCATAAGAAAAAACAGGGATAAGAAATAAAAAAACAAACCTCAAGAATGCTCCTGAAGGTACCTTTCTGCGTCTAATGCCGCCATGCATCCCGACCCAGCTGCCGTTATAGCCTGTCTATAAATATGATCCTGAACATCCCCTGCAGCAAAAATTCCAGGGATCGACGTTTGTGTTGTTCCAGGAGTAGTGTAAAGATATCCGTTAGGATGGGTCTTGAGTTGCCCCGATAAAAAAGCAGTATTAGGCGTATGGCCAATTGCAAAAAAGACCCCGCCAGCCTCCCTTACTTTTCCACTTCGAAGCTTAACCCCTTCTACCACCTGATTACCTACAATTTCAGTGATTTCTTCATTAAGTAAAAGTTCTATTTTTGGATGATCGGAAGCCCGCTGAGCGAGAATTTTACTCGCCCTCAGCTCCCCCCTTCTATGGACAACAAAAACCTTTTTTCCATATTTTGTAAGGAATAAAGCCTCTTCCATCGCCGTATCCCCCCCTCCAATGACATACAGATCTTTATCCCGAAAGATGGGCATCGCTCCATCACACACAGCACAGGCAGTCACCCCTTTCTGCCAAAATGTTTGGCTCCCTGGCACTTCAAGAGTCTTCGCTGTGGCTCCTGTCGCAATAATCACCGCATCTGCTTGACAGATTGTTTTTTTGCCTTCTACAGAAAAAGGACTCTTAGAAAAATTGACTTTAAGCACATCTTCTTTCAGAAGAACAGTCCCAAATCTCTCTGCTTGAGACCGAAATTGACTCATGAGCTGAGGCCCTGAAATGCCTTCTGGAAAACCTGGATAATTTTCGACATCGGTTGTTGTCATCAATTGCCCTCCTGCGGGGCCCGAATAAAACCCCTCAAAAAGAACAGGTTTTAAGTTCGCCCTTGCCGCGTAAATTGCCGCGGTATACCCAGCAGGCCCAGAGCCTATAATAATTAATTGATGTTTCATAATTTTATCCTAACGTAAGAGAGATTCAACGGTCAAGGGAAGCAGTTTTAAGATCGACTTCATCAAGAGAAGAAACGGTAAAATGAGAGAGCCTCGGATTGTAAAGATAAGCTTTTGCTGAGGTAAATAAGCAAATCACTGGAAACTCTTGCATGAGAATCGCCTCTGCTTGTCTTAAAAAATCTAATCTCGGCTCCAATTCAATGGTCTGCTCTGCACAATTCAAAAGATATTGGTACTCATCATTTTGCCAACGAGAAAAATTGATGCTATTTTCTTTATTTCGAAATGTAGCAAGCATATCAAGAGGATCATACGTCCGTGATGTCCACCCCATGAGTCCCATCGCATACTCGCCGGAAGAAACGTGTTTAAAATAGGTTGGCCAATCAGAAGATTCAAGTTGAATATCTATCCCTAAAGTTTTTCGAATATCCTGTTGAATAGTTTGAGCAAAGCGATGATTTCGCTCTAAAGCAGTATAAGCTAACCGAATCGAAGGAAAAGGTGCATCACCAAGCCCCAATTCCTCCCGTGCGAGCTCAAGTTCCTTTTTAGCTAACATAGGATCCCCCTCAGGTGGATACTCAGAAGTTTGCAATTCCATCATATGGGGCAAAACCCCCTTGGGAACAAGGGGATGAAAAATATACGCCTGATCATTTAAAGCCCTTCTATTCATAGCAAAAAAGAGAGCTCTTCGAAGGTGTTTTGAATTTAAAGGGTATTTTTCTGTATTGAGAAAACACCACATGACCCCAGCCTGCTCCCCTGTATTCAGCTGATATTTTTCCTTAAGAGAATCAAGGGCATCCAAAGGAAGATGGCCAAAAGGACTTCCAACCCAATCTATATCCCCCTTTTCAAACATTAAAAGCTGAGTGTTGGCATCTTGAATGACTAAAAAAGCAATCTGATCTAATTTTACAACATCTGCATCCCAGTAATGGGGATTTTTTTTCACAAGAATCTGGTCTCCTATCTTCCTTTCCTCAAGGCAAAAGGGACCATTACTCACAAACTGATGATCGAGTTTCGTCGCCCATTTGTCATCTTTTTCAGCAATATGTTTTGGAATAGGATTAAAAGGGGTCACCGTGAGCAATTTTAAAAAATAAGGAAGGGGATGATCCAGTTCTACTTGTAATGTTTTTGCATTAAGCGCTTTAACACCTAATTCATCGAGAGATTTCTCCCCTAAAGCACACCCTTTCCCATTTTTTAAAACATGAAATAAAAAAGAAGACTGAGTAATTGTTGTGGGATCTACCCCCTTTTTCCACGCATATTCAAAATCATCCGCTGTAACAGGCTCTCCATCAGACCACTTAGCATCTCTTAAGAAAAAGGTGTACCTCATTCCATTCGATGAAACAACCACCTTTTCTGCAATCCCAGGAATCACCTCTCCCATTTCATTAAATCTCATGAGTCCATCAAACAGAGTGCGGATCACATTCACTGAAGGGGTATCATACCCCACTCTAGGATCAAGGGAACACACATCAGCGCAAAGAGCACAACTTATCTTTAGGGGAACTTCTTTTTTAGAGCAGGACAAAAAAATCATAGCTAGGAAGATCACATACCACTTCATGATCGACTAATATAAGCTGATTTGAAATCAATGTCAAAAAGTTCAGAAGTTTGAACTCCCTTCATCCATTCCTTTTTAAGATAAAGATGGGAGCACTGGTATAAAGGAATGACAGGCATTTCCTCAACAAGAACATTCTCTGCTTGCTTTAACACCTCCCTCCTTTCTAGGGGATCACTTAAAGTATATGATTTGTTGAGGAGATTAGAAAAATGGGAGGATTCCCATCCACTGGCATTATGCTGATTCCCCTTATCTGAAAAACAATCGAGAATATAATGGGGATCCCAAAACCAAGAATACCAAGCCATACCCACGACTTGGTGCTCCCCTCTTTGCATGGAGCGGTAAAGTTGTCCCCAATCCCTATCTTGAATAATGACATCAAGACCAAATGTTTCTTTCCATATCCTTTGGACACATAAGGCCCCCGCTTGACGCCTTTCTGTTGCATACTCAATTTTAATGGGGGGCAATTTTGTAACCCCTAGTTCTGCAAGAGCTTCTTCAAAAAGAAGTCGAGCCACCTCCTGATTGCCAAAAGGCAATACGGGGGCGTCTAACATCGTAAACCCTTTAGGCAGAATGCTATATGCAGCTATCCCCTCCCCCTGCAACTCTTGCCTATCAATAGACAAAGAGAGAGCCTGTCTCAATTTTTTATTGTTAAACGGATAAACACGAGTATTAAACCAAAACGCAAACACCCCAGCAAGGGGAAGGGAAATAATTTCGCTCGGATCCACACTTTTTTGCAGTTGAGCAAAAGGAAGTCCATTGACAAGGGAACTTGTCATATCAATTTCCCCGCTGGAGAACATTTTTAATTCTGTGTAGGGATTGTCCACCATAGAAATGGTGATTTTTTCAAGTTTAACCTGTGCCGCATCCCAGTAATAGGGGTTTTTCACAAGGACGATTTCCTGATGGTGCTTCCATTCTTTGAGCTGGAACGGGCCATTTGAAATGTAGGTATCTCCATCGTGATAGGCCCATCCGGGATGCTCTTTATCAATACGAGAATTGATCAAAAGGTAAGTCCAATGAGAAGTTAACTCAAGAAAATAAGGAACAGGAAATTCTAACTCAACAATCAAGGTCTTATCATCTACCGCTTTGATCCCCACCTCATCAAAAGAGATCATTTTTTTTCCGGCTTTTTTGGCATTTTTGATCACATGGAGTGTGTAGGAATAAATAGACTGGTGCTCTGTTTCTAATACTTTTTGCCAGCTATAGAGAAAATCATAGGCGGTAATCGGACTCCCATCTGTCCAATAACTGTCTCTTAAAGTAAATGTGTAAGTTAAAAGGTCCTCGGAAACCCGAACTTCTTTAGCAATCGCAAGCTCCGGTTTTTTATCAGGCCCCATTCGGGTCAGCCCTTCATACAACATTTTTACAATGATATGGGTGTTGTCAGTTCGGGTAATTCGGGGATCAAGGGTCGATAACTTACAACCTAAATTAAGACGCAAATGCTGATGATGCTGCATTTTTCCAGCCCATTGATTCGCCACATCTGTCATCTCTTTAAAAAAATGATCTTTTTCTTGATCATCCGCGGTTAGGTAAGCATATCCAAGACAAAGCATTCCATGGTGATTCACTGCCATTGCCGCAAGCTCTGTCGAAGGGATTCCCAAAGCAAGAATTTTTTCAAGAAACACCTCTTTTAATCCGGTGTTTTCTGAACGAAACATCATAAATAAGCCCCCTCGTTGAACAGAGAACCTCATGACATATTCCCCCACTTCAGAGACTTCTAAAACTTCTGTAAAGAGGTTATAAAATGCTTTGAGCATTTGGGCAGACATGATTCCCTGCATCGCAATGGGAGTAATCGAATAAAAGAAGTTTTCCATTAAAAAGGGATCTTGCCCCTCGAAACCTTCAATAAAATCCTTGAGTCTCTCATCCTGTTTGAGGATAAGTCCTCCATTATAATCTCGAATTTTACCAAAAGCCTTCTCTAAAGCCTTTCCGATATCCTGCCGTGCTTTATAAAGATCAACAGATCGATCCTTTCTTAGGTAATCGTCTTTGGCAAGCTGTAATCTAAAAATATTGGCTTCTTTTTGATAGCGCCCCCTTAACTTGCCGACAAGTTCAACTCTGTCTGGAATAAACCTCATTCCTGCATCACTTTCATGAAAGAGGATCTCTAGTGATTTAGCAAATTTGGTCACGACACGGAGCAATACAACTGTAAAAAACAAATCATGATGGGTCTGCTCTTCAAAAGAAATAACAACCTGAGGGAGATCACGGGTTGACTTGAGCTGTTCTCTTAATGCAATAATATTGCGAAACACCTCTTCCTCATTGCGCCGCATGAAAGTCATCGGCATCAGATGTTCGATATGCTGCTTTAGCTCAAACGGAAGTTTTTTTCTTAAAAGCTGGATCTCTTGATAAGAAAAACTTTTTTGAACCCGGTGTTCTATCTCAATATAGAGACTTCGAATAGGACCAATCACCCCCTGTTGAGAGAGAAAAGACCCCTTAATAAGCAAACAATCGGGGAGAATGTTATGAACAGCTGCAATAATGTGCATCTCTTCCAGAACCTCTCTATCTTTTAAAAGATTAATTCCAATGACCAGTCCCAGGACTGTCTTCGTTCCAAAAGGGAATACCAGCTTAGTTCTCAGCACTTTCAGTAAAACATGTCTTTTATGAGGACTAATCCCAATATGTCTCAGCAAGCTTTTCTTAAAAATGTAATGGGTAAAAAAGAGGCGCGATAGGTGATCAACACTCCTAATTGGCTTAAAGGCAACGGGGCATTGAAAAAGAGCCTGCCTGATATCTGAAATGATGTCTGCATCTACTTCATGAGGTCGTTTTTGAAGAATAGCGGCCATTTCTTCAAGAATAAAACTATCCTTTTCATCATTAGGAAGCCCTTTAGTATGCATAATTTGGTAAGCTAAAGAGGTAGATCCAATCCCCCTTTTCACCTCTTCTATAAGAGAGTGGAGGTTTTGCTCAGCACGACTTCTATCCTGGGCTTCCTCTAATTTAATCATCATTTGAAGGGCAAAATAGACATCTTTCGGCCTTGCCGTAAAGGAAAAATCAAGATGTCTCTGAAAGGAAACCCTCAAAGATTTACCTGGAATCAACCACCTGGAAAACATTTTTTTGACAAAATCTTCGGGATCCATCCGAAGATTATTTTTAGATAAAACAAAGACAGAAATCCAGCCAGGCTCTCCTCCAGCAAACACCGCTTCAACGATGGGGTATGTTTTTTCCCCTATTTCTTTCAAACGGCACTGAATATCTTCAATAAATTCCTGCTCATGCGTATAATGGAGAGAACATGATGTCAAAGCTTCAATTTTTTGGTCTGATAACTGCATCATAAAAGCCGGATCCTAGTTGAAAAAGTAAAGATATCATTAGACCCTTTTTAAGAACATGAAAAGTATTACATTAACAAATATCTCTAAGTCCAGATCAGAGGGAGCGATCCTCGATCAGTTAAATTTAACAATTCCTCAAGGAGAGTTTTTTGCTCTTCTAGGGCCTAGTGGCTGCGGAAAGACAACCCTTCTCAGAATTATTGCTGGGCTTGAAAAAGCAGATAGCGGCTCCATTTTTTTGGGAAATACCGACATCACCAATCTTCCCGCAAATAAACGAGACGTCAATATTGTATTTCAAAATTATGCCCTTTTTCCCCATCTCACCGTCTTTCAAAATATTGCCTACAGTCTCCAACTTCAAAAAATTGCTCCTGCTGAAATTAAAGAGAGGGTAAACAGAGTCCTCCACTCCTTCCGCATCGAAAGACATGCTCAAAAATATCCCTCCCAACTCTCTGGAGGTCAGCAGCAACGGGTTGCAATTGCAAGGGCAATTGTCAATGAACCTGAGGTACTGCTCCTCGATGAACCTTTAGCTGCCCTTGACTTTAAGCTAAGGGAACAGCTTCTTATTGAACTCATCGATTTACAAGACAAGCTGCAGACCACCTTTGTTTACGTCACTCATGATCAATTTGAAGCTCTTACTGTTGCCGACCACATGGCCATTATGAACACAGAAGGATGTATTGAACAAATTGGAACCCCAGAACAAATTTATGAATTCCCCAACTCCTCTTTTGTAGCGAAATTTGTGGGCACTACAAATATTTTTAAAGGATCTATTGAAGGGGATCAGTTTATTGTCCCAGGATTTGCCTCATTTACCATTGATCCCACCACTCTTAAAGGGAATCCAACCATCATGAGCGTCCGCCCTGAAAAAATCTTGATTTCCAAATCCCCCGTTCCTAATTTTTCTAACCACCTTGAAGGGGTTATTGACGCCATTGTGTATCACGGAAGATCAACTCAATACAACGTCCTTGTCAAAGGGATGAAAATTCAGGTATTTGACCAAAACGAAGTCCATTTTCTCCAGGATGAAATCGATTATGATGACCATGTTCATCTTTATTTTCAAAAATCCAACCTGGTACTTCTCCAAGAATGAAGAAATGGCTTCCTTTTACTTTTGGCTCCCTTTCCTTTATTTGGCAGATTCTCTTTTTCTACCTCCCTCTACTCCTTCTCATTGCAGCAAGCTTTGAGCAGGGAGGCCGCTTTTATATTGCCCTGTTAAAACCCGTCTATTTTAAAATTATTTTTATAACATTGATTGTAGCGACCCTATCCGCCATTCTTTGTGCGCTTATAGCCTACCCTGTTGCCTATTTTATCGCATTTAGAGCACGTCGCTATAAATATTTTCTTCTGTTCTGCTTAATTGTCCCTTTTTGGACCAATTTTCTTCTTCACGTCTATGCTTGGTTCTTTATTTTGGATAAAGAGGGTTTTATCAATCAATTCCTCTCCCTCTTAAATGTGGGCCCCTTTTCCTTTTTAAATTCCCTCTTCGGAATCATGATGATGATGGTTTACACCTATCTCCCCTTTATGGTACTGCCGATTTACGCCTCTCTTGAGCGCTTTGATCGCCATATTCTCGAAGCTTCGGAGGACCTTGGCGCTACCTTTGCTCAAACATTTGCAAAGATCATGTTCCCTCTCACCTTACCTGCAGTCCGAACCGGTTTTTTTCTTGTATTCATCCCTTGCTTCGGGGAATTCATTATTCCCGAGCTTATGGGGGGGGATAAATACTACTTCACAGGAAATGTGATTTCGCAGCTTGTTTTAGGAAATGAAACAAGGGGGCTTGGCGCCGCCTTTACAGTCATCGCTTCCCTTTGCCTCCTCATCTTTATCACCCCCCTCTACAAGTGGATGCAACGGTATGAATAGATTTTTTACTTCTTTAGTCTACTTATTTCTCTATGCTCCCATTATTGTTTTAATCACCTATTCGTTTAATTCGAAGGGATTTCCATCAACCTATGAACATTTTACGTTTAAGTGGTATATCGAACTTTATCACTCTACGGAGCTTTGGTCTGCATTTTTTGTTTCATGCATTGTGGCAACAACAGCCACTCTACTTAGCCTAGGAATGGCAACCAGTTTAATTTATTTTCGAGCCTGTGGGGCCAAAGTGACCCCTTGGCTTCCCTTGTTCTATGGTAGTGTTATTGTCCCAGAAACTGTATTAGCTATCTCTCTTCTTCTCTTTTTTAACCTCCTTAAAATCCCCCTAGGATTAACCTCATTAATTGTAGCCCATACGATTTTAGGACTTGGCTTTATTGTACCGATCCTCTACCTCAGGTATACAGGGCTAGACCACCGTTTAGAAGAAACGTCGTTATCGCTCGGTGCAACCCCAAGACAAACTTTTTTTAAGATCACACTTCCCCTCTTAAGGTCAACGATGGCTGCATGTGGTCTTATGATTTTTATTCTCTCTTTTGACGATTTTATTTTTGCCTATTTCTGTGCAGGGCCTAGAGTACAAACCCTCTCTTTATTCCTCCTTTCCATGATTCGAACAGGGATTTCCCCTGTTGTCAATGCCCTTTCTGCCTTCCTTTTAGGATTAAGCTCCCTCCTAGTGTTGCTCTTTTTCTCGACAAAACCGAGGATACCCTCATGATTAGCCGCGTTACTATTATCTTGTTCTGGATTTTACTGATTTTTGGGATCATTTTTTTTGAAAGAGATGAGCCTTCTGCCGAAAAAAGCATTACGGTATTTACCTTTGCGCAGATGTTTGACCCAGAGATCATTACTGCTTTTGAGAAAAAAACAGGAATCAAGGTCAATCTCACCTATTATGACTCTAACGAAGAACTCCTCGTCAAACTCAAAGCTTCGCGTGGCGAGGGATATGACCTCATTATTCCTTCAGATTATGCGGTTGCATTACTGAGAGAGGAAGGGCTACTCAAAAAACTAGATAAGAGTAAGCTCTATTTTATCGATCGGATCATGCCTAACCTAAAAGGACTTCCCTATGACCCTGAGAATGAACATTCACTTCCTTTTCAATGGGATATCTATGGGTTTGGGATGAATAAAGAACTCCTTCCTCCTGGACTCCCTATGACTTGGGATGCAGTCTTTAAAAACCAGGGATATCCGATCATCATGAGTCGAGATCCTATAGATACGTTAAATTTTGCCTCACGCTATCTTTTTGGTCATAATGATCCTTTAGTCAAACATGAAATTAAAGAAATCCGATCCCTTCTCATCAAGCAAAAAGAATGGGTTCAGGCCTATGCTGCACTCCGAGGTGATTTTTTCCTTGCAACCCGTTCAGTCCCTCTTTGTCTTTCCATTAGTTCTTATGTTTTTTCGACAATGAAAGATTTTCCCTTTATTTCATTTGAGCTTCCTGAGGAATGGACCTTTATTTCTGTTGAGAATGTGGCTATTCCAAAACCCTCAGATAAAGAGGACCTCGTCTACGAGTTTTTAAATGCAATGTATGAAGAAGAAACGTTAGCAAAATGTTGTGATAAGCTTCTTTTCTACCCTGCTATTCATGGGGTGATTTCTCATATGGAAAATAAGCCCGCAGCATTTGAGCGAATTCTTGAGGAATCCACCTCAAGAACCCTCTATTTTTGCAAGCCTATTGTGAGTGAAGAAAGAGCAAGAACCCTCTGGATAGAGGTCAAAGGCACCTCTTATTAACCTGAGTTTCGGTTCGCGAGAACATCCTAGTTTTATCTACGAAGCACTGAATTTTTTACACCCCATTCCCCCCTTTGCGTCTTTGCGCCCCTGCGCCTCTGCGTTATTTTTTAAAATTTAGGGACTGAACGCAGAGGCGCAGGGGCGCAAAGACGCAAAGGGGGAATCATGATATTTATCAATCTAATCGACTAGCAGCGCTTTTAAGCGCCCTTCTTAGATTTGACATAGACGACAACATCTTTGACAGTTTTAAGCTTCTCTGCATCTTCCTCAGAGATCTCAAACCCAAAGCGCTCTTCAAATGTCATGATTAGCTCTGTAAGATCCAAAGAATCCGCATTTAAATCCTCAATAAACGATTTATCCATTGTCACTTCAGCTTCGTCAACACCAAGCTGTTCAACAATGACATCGATCACTTCTTTTTCTATCGACATTCTAGTTCCTTTGTTTAAGATGTCATTCCGCCATCAACAGGAATTACTTGACCTGTTATATAGTCTGACATAGAGCTGCCAAGAAAAAGGGCCGCATTCGCAATATCCTCAAGATTCCCAAATCGTCCCATAGGAATCTCTCGAAGAATAGCTTCTTTCTGCGCCTCAGTCAATTGGTCAGTCATATCAGTCGGAAAAAAACCGGGAGCGATACAGTTTACACAAATCCCTCGCCCCGCAACTTCCTTGGCTAGGGAACGGGTAAACCCAAGCATCCCTAACTTAGAAGAAGCATAATTAACTTGACCAGCATTTCCTGTCAAGCCTATCACGGATGAAATGTTAATAATCTTACCTTGTTTAGCCTTGATCATTGAACGAATCACCGCGCGACATACATTGTAGACCGATTTGAGATTGGTATCCATCACCTCATCCCAATCAGACTCACTCATTCTCATCAGAAGAGAATCCCTCGTGATTCCCGCACAGTTAATGACCACATCTAGAGATCCCCATTCTTTTAAAAGAGACTCCACTCCATGATCAACCTCTCCCGTTTTAGCTACATCAAGAAGGGTGTAGGAAATACCCTGAGCAGCAAGAGCTTCGGCCTTTTCTTTATTTCGACCAAAGACATGCACCTCGGCCCCTTGAGAAGCAAAAGCGAGGGCACAGCCCCTACCGAGCCCCGACGTTCCCCCGGTGATTAAGACTTTCTTCCCATTCACTAATCCCATCTAAATCCTCGACTTTCGTTAATGTATATGTAGGTAAATCCATCTTCCGATTCATTCCCGCTACCGTTTTTCCTGGACCTATCTCCAAAGCTTTTTCTACGCCGCGTCCTACCATTCTCTCAATTCCCCTTTCCCATAAGGTAGGACTTGTCACCTGATCAACCAGATACCCCCGAATCAACCCCTCATCAGAGACAAAATCGCCAGGAACATTCATCACGACATCCATAGATAAAGTACCAGTTTTCATTCTTTCTAATAAGGGTCTCATCTCCTCTTTCGCACTTTCCATTAAAGGAGAATGAAAAGCCCCTGATACATCCAAAGGTAAAACTCTTTTTGCCCCTGCCTCTTTGAGAGAATGAGTCACTTCTTCAAGTCCCTCGAGAGTCCCTGAAATCACCACTTGCCCAGGACAATTTACATTAGCTACATAGACCCGTTTTCCATGTAAATGGGGTTTAATCTGCTCTGCAGTCATCCCGAGAACGACACTCATTCCCCCACGTACAATCATGGATGCTTCATGCATCGCTTGACCCCTTGCTCTTACAATCTGAACCCCTTCTTGAAAAGATAAGAAAGAAGCTGCAGTTAAGGCAGAATACTCTCCTAAACTTAAACCCGCCGCAATATCAAAGGTAAGGCGAGGAAATTGGGATTGAAGAGTCCGGTACATCGCTAAAGAAGTTACATAAATCGCAATCTGAGCTCGATTTGTTGCCATCAATTCAGCTTGAGAACCTTCAAAAATAAGACGAGAAAGAGCTTCTCCTAAAAGATCATCGGCTTCTTGAAAGATCTCTTTAGCAGACAAAAAGGTATTAAAAAAATCTGCTCCCATTCCTGGATATTGAGCTCCTTGTCCAGGGAAAAGAACCGCTTGTTTAGTCATTGTCTCCTCCCTTCGTTAAAATACCAGCTCCCCAAGTGAACCCTGCCCCAAAGGCAATCAGCATAATGCGAGTTCCTAAAGCAATATCCCTTTCTCTCACAAGTTCATCAAGAGCGATCCCTATCGAAGAAGCAGATGTATTGCCATATTTATCTAAAGTAAGATACACCCTGTCTAAAGGAACCTTAAAGCGCTTGGCAATTCCCTCAATAATCCGAATATTCGCCTGATGAGGGACAAGATAATCAATATCCTCTTCCTTAAGGTGGAGCGCATCGAGACACTGCTTAGCTGCAGACTCCATACGACGCACCGCATGCTTGTACACTTCCTTCCCATCCATTTGGATATAGTGCTGCAATTCCGCCACTGTGGCAGCAGTCGCTGGGGCTCGACAACCTCCAGCCGGAAGCATTAAAAGACCCGCTTGTTCTCCATCAGAACCGAGATTGATATCACTGATATAATATCCTTCCCCTCGATTAGAAATCACGGCAGCACACGCCCCATCCCCAAACAAAACACACGTTGTGCGATCTTGGTAATTGGTAATAGAAGACAGTTTTTCAGCAGCCACAAGTAAAATATTTTGATAAAGACCCGATTCAATAAAGGCTTTCGCAATCGACAGTCCATAAATATATCCCGTACACGCAGCTTGGATATCTAAGGCTGCGGCTCGGGTAGCCTTTAATTCTTTTTGAATCAAACAAGCTGTACTTGGAAAAAGGTAGTCTGGGGTGAGCGTCGCAAATAAAATGAGATCTATCTCCTCAGGAGCACACCCTGCCTCATGAAGAGCAATTTCTGCTGCTGCAAGCCCCATTCCCGAAGTAAACTCAGCATCTTCAGCAATTCTTCTCTCTTTAATGCCCGTCCGGGTGACGATCCATTCATCTGAAGTTTCGACAATTTTTTCGAGATCAGCATTCGTTAGTATTTTTTTTGGAAGATATGAACCTAATCCAATGATTCGCGCTTTTACCATGCGCCTACTCTACAAAAAAATCGATTAAAATTCTACCTGTTTGGTATGTTTAAAAGGATGTCAGAATACCCAGCCCCTCTAGAAACTTTGATTTCCCATTTCCAAAAACTCCCCGGAGTTGGAAGAAAAACAGCTGAAAGATTTGCATTTAAAATTTTAACTTGGAAGAGCTCAGAACTCTCTCTTTTTGCCTCTCACCTCAAAGAAATTCAAGAAGAGCTGTCTCACTGTGAAACCTGTGGAGCCCTTATTTCAACCGTCTGCCCTTTTTGCACCTCATCCTTTAGAGATCGCTCTCGCCTTTGTGTTGTAGCAACACCAAAAGACATCTTCTCGATTGAAAAAACTCACCAATATCAAGGCCTTTACCATGTTCTAGGAGCCCTTCTATCCCCTATCGATGGAATTTTTCCAGAAAAGCTCCACTTACACAAACTCAAAGCCCGCCTTCATGCTGAGCCTATCCAGGAAGTGATTATTGCTCTCGATTCCACTTTAGAGGGAGATACTACCTCTCTTTTTCTCAAAGAAGAATTGAAACATCTCAAATTAACACGCCTTGCCTTTGGGATGCCCATGGGATCTTCTATCGATTACGTCGATGAAAGTACCCTGTCACAAGCTTTTACAGGTAGACAATTGTTGCACGAATAACCGTTTCTTTCTATACTCACTACCAGTCATGATTAAACGGTGTTTTCTCTTCATTCTTTTGATGACAGGTCTCTTTGCAGCAGATAGCTACGAAGGGAAAACCATCAGCGATATTCGGATCCATATTGAGACTCTTTCTAGGTCTTCCTCCTTTAATCCCCAATCTATTTTGACTCAATTACGGTCCAAACCTGGCGATCCTTTTTCACAACAAACTTTCGACCAGGATCTCAAATCTCTTTCTGAAAAATACGACCGCATCGATCCTGAACTCTCCCTAGATGCGGATAATAAAGTCACCATCTCTCTCAAATTATGGCACCGACCTCTGATCAAAAGCATCTCCTGGCATGGCAATCTCAATTTATCTACAGGGAAGCTCAGCAAAGAACTCGGCATCGCACCTTATACGACATTTAACCGTTCCGACTTTACAAAAGCCTTCAACAAAGTCAAAGAGTACTACATCAAGAAAGGGTTCTTTGAAGTCTCGATGTACTATAAAGTCATCCAAGATCCCAGCAACAACGAAGTCGATATTGAAATCAATATCGATGAGGGACATTGGGGTCATATCGGTGGGATTAAATTCCAGGGACTCAGCCCCGAAGATGAATCTGCCATCATGGAAAAAATACAGACGAAAAAATACAATTTTTTCACAAGTTGGCTTACAGGTCGCGGTATTTACCATCAAGACGCGATGGACCACGACAAACTCATTATCGTGAATTTTCTCCAGAATCAAGGGTACGCAGACGCCAGGGTCAATATCGAAGTTGGCCAAAATAAAGCTGGAAAAATCATCATTACAGTCAGTGCGAATAAGGGACCCCTCTACCATTTCGGGGATGTCTCTTTCTCTGGCAATACCCTTTATACCGATGCTCAAGTGGAAACCGCCCTCTCCATTAAAGAAGGGGGAACCTATTCGAATGAAGCCCTTAAAAATGCTCAAGAAAATCTCAAAAACTTGTATGGGCGTGATGGATACATCGAAACAGAAGCACAATACACCCTGACTCTCAATTCAGATGAGCCTGTCTACGACGTCCATTTTAATCTCATCGAAGGAGAGCAGTTTAAAATTGGACTCATTCGAGTGCTCGGGAACTCACAAACAGACCAAAAAGTCATTTTAAGGGAAAGTCATCTCGTTCCAAGTGAAGTTTTTGATTCAAGAAAACTCCAAGCTACCCAACATCGCCTTGAAGCCGTTGGCTATTTCAAATCGGTGAACGTCTATCCGGTTAAATCAAGCATTGGCCCAAATTATAGAGACGTGATCATTGAAGTTGAGGAAACCACGACAGGATCTGTCAATTTCTCTGTCGGTTTTAGCTCCCTCCAAAAAGCTTTTGGAGAGATTGGACTCACAGAGAATAATTTCAACATCGAAGGACTCCGTCGCTTTTGGAAAGATGGAATTTCTTCTGTTCGAGGCGGCGGACAATATTTTTCTCTAAAAGCCTCCTTTGGATCAAGACAACAAAATTACGACCTTGCTTGGATGGACCCCTACTTCTTAGATACCGCTTGGCGCTTTGGTTTTGACCTCAACTACTCTTTGAACAGACTTCAGTCTAAAGATTACCAAGTCAAACAGTTTGGGGGCTCTCTCTTTTCTTCCTACCCCCTTTCCCCTTTCTGGACCTATAGCATGAAATTACGGGGCCTTGTTCCCAATATTCATTTCACCGGCGAGAAAAAAATCATCGATGCCAATGAACAAATCAATAATAGCGGGGTTGTTGTAGGATTTAGCCCCTCCTTTATCTTTGATTCAACCGATAATGCATTTAAACCTCACCGCGGTTACCGCTCTGTCATGGAAGTTGAAATCTGCGAGATGCGACGCCATAACAATAATCCTCAACGCTACCTCACTTTTATTAAAGCTCAATATCTCAACAACTTCTACTACCCTATCTGGCGCCGAGGAACCCTCAAATTCCGTGCAGAAGGGAAAGTCATCTGTCCTCTCAACTTTCCTCACAACATCGACAATAGCCCCCTTCCTTTAAGTGAACGGTACTTCCTCGGGGGTGAAACAACTGTCCGAGGTTACCAACCCTTTATATTGGGTAAAAAGTTTAATCAGCTCAAAGATGGAAAGGTCAAAGCTACTAATGAACCTATAGGGGGACTTTCTTCTCTTCTCCTTTCCTTGGAATACTTACAAACTCTCCACCCTATGATCGATGGGTTTGTCTTCTTCGATAGTGGTAGCATTACCATGAAGATGTTCTCTGTACATAAACTTAACATGTCCTATGGTGCAGGACTGCGCCTCGATATCGGCAACCGCTTACCCTTTGTGGTTGGATTCGGTATCCCGATCAATCCGAAAAATAAGAAAGAACAACAAAAACTCTTTTTCTCCATGGGAGGTCAGTTTTAATGAAAAGTCTATATGCCCTTACAATGCTCCTTGCCGCTTCTTCACTTCAAGCGGTCTCATTTGGAATTGTTAATTTCACGACGTGTGTCACAAATTCCAAAGTGGGAAAACAAGAACAAGCCCAGTTTGAATCGGTGAGAGAGCAAATGGAAAAGCTCATTAAGGATGTTGAAAAACAACTGACCGACCTTGCAAACAAACTGAACGATACCGATTACCTAGATTCTCTATCTCCAGAGGCAGAACAAGAACTTAAAATGCAATTCGGAGCGCTTCAAGAAGAGATGCAACGGTACCAGAATCAAGCCATGCAGGTGATGAATCAAGCTAACATGCGCCTTGTTCAATCGATGAGTGATAAAGTCGCCCTTGCTTCTTCAAAAGTCGCGACCGAAAAAAAACTTTCCTTTGTCATGAATAAAGATGCCCTTTTTTATTACCTTCCTGAGAGCGATATCACCACAGATGTCATTAAAGAATTGGATAAAAATTTCGATGCCAGTACAAAGAATGACAAGAAGGATGCAAAATAATGGTGCAGGGCTTTCCTCTTGCTGAGCTTGCGAAAGCCATTCATGCTAATCTCATAGGAAATCCCCACCTTCTCATTACAGGAGTCAATACTCTTGAATCAGCAACAGACACTGAGGCCTCTTTTTATGCCAACCCCCGGTATGAAGAGGCCATGCGCGCTTCTCAAGCGGGAGTGATTTGTATCCATCCCAATACCCCTCTCCCTGAAGGGAAAAATTTTTTAGTGACTGAAGATCCTTCTCGAGCCTTTCAACGCATTGCGGAACTTCTCCTTATTGCTAACACTCCTAAATCGGGCTTTATAGGGATCCACCCTTCCGCTGTAATTGACCCAACAGCTCAAATTGGAAAAAGGGTCACTATCGGCCCTCACGCAGTTATTGATGCACATACCTCGATTGGAGATGATACGGTGATTGGCCCCCTCGTCTCTATTGGCCCCGGCGTATCTATTGGAAATAAATGCACCCTTCATCCCCATGTTACAATTCGAGAAGGCTGTCGTATTGGCTCAGAGGTCATCTTACAGCCCGGCGTCGTTATTGGGTCTTGTGGATTTGGATTTACAACAGATCAGAAGGGCAAACACCATAAGCTCGACCAGCTCGGCATCGTCATCATTGAAGACAACGTCGAAATTGGAGCCAACACCACCATTGATCGAGCAAGGTTTAAAGCCACTTTGATTAAAAAAGGGACGATGATCGATAACCTCGTTCAAGTTGCCCACAACGTAGAGATTGGAGAAGATTGTATTCTGGTTGCCCAAGCGGGCATTGCAGGCTCTTCGAAGTTAGGAAATCGGGTGATCATCGGAGGGCAAGCAGGAGTGGCAGGCCATATAGAATTAGAAAGTGGAGTTGTGGTCACTTCTCAAGGTGGAGTGAGTAAATCACTATCGAAAGGAGTTTACCGAAGTGCTCCCCCCGTTCAACCTATTGCCTCATTTCAACGCGAGGCTGTCCACGTCCGTCGTCTACCTCAGTATGTTGAACAAATTAAAGAATTGCAGCGTGCGATTGCAGAACTTGAACAAAAATTAACGCCATCTTAGAGTGCTGTCATGATTACTATTTATTACAAAGAATCGCCCGATGATCTTTTTACCCAGATCGATGCCCCAAAACCCGGATGCTGGATCCATGTAGATGAAGCCTCTGCAAGCGATATCAATCAAATCAGTGAACTCATCCACCTTGAGTATACCGATATTTACGATTGCTTAGATCGATATGAAATCCCCCGTATTGAACGAATTGACGATAATCTCCTTATTTTCACTCGGCACCCAGCAGAGCATGAATCGGGACTCTACACAACAACCTTTACTATCCTCATTACTAAAGATTATTTTATTACTATCTGCCCTCAAAAATCAGACCTCGTTCCCCATCTCATTGCACAGAAACCCAAACTTTCTCCAGACCACCCCTCTAAATTCCTGATCTATATTTTGCTAAAAATCACCCAGGAATACACCCTTCAAATTAAAAAAATTCGAACCAACGTCTTAAAACAGGAAAAAAAACTAGCCCATGTAGAGAGCAAAGATATTGTGATGCTCACTCTCAATGAAGAAATTTTAAATCAATACCTCTCTTCACTGATTCCCTTGCGGAATGTGTTAGAATCGATTACGTCGGGTCGTTTTACCCTCCTCTATGACAAAGATCAAGATCTCCTCGAAGATCTTTTAAATGCGAGTATCCAATCAGAGAATCTCTGCACCATCAACCTACGCTCGATCAGATCTCTCAGAGATTCGTATCAAATCATTTTTACAAATCAACTCAATAAAACAATTAAGCTTTTAACTGCCCTAACTATCATTCTTTCGATTCCAACGATGATCGCCTCCCTCTATGGAATGAATGTTCCCATGCCCTATCAACAAAGCCCTTATGCCTTTAGCGTCATCATTGCAGGGATTATTGCTATTTTAATTCTTTCGATTTTGATTTTTCAGCGCAAAAAATGGCTTTAAACTATAAATACACCCCTTTCCTCCTTTTTTCTTCTGAAAAGGAGAAAAGGGCAATTGTTGAAAATATTCACAGTAAGCCACTGAGTGTTAGTGCGATAGAGTATGGAAATACCTATAAAAAGGAGCTTTCAACAGGGTATGAAGCTCCTTCAAAGCTCGTCTTGGTATCCGAAAAAATCGGACATGGACTTGTGGCGGTGGAAGCTCTTGCGCCTTTCTCCTACATCGGAGAGTATACCGGGGTAGTAGGCTATAGTTGCCCCTACTTTCACATCAGCAACTATGCTTACAGCTACCCCGTTACAAGTGATTGTGGAAAACAATTTGTTGTGGATGCCGAACGTTGTGGGAATATGACCCGCTTCATCAATCATCATCGTGAACCCAACCTCATTCCTGTTATCGCCTATTTTGACAGTCTCTATCATGTCATTCTGATTGCTAAGAAGGCCATTGTAGCTGGGGAATCCTTTTCTTACAACTACGGTCCTCATTATTGGCATATTCGAGGCACCCCAGAACACTTTTAATTAAAGAATTTAATAATACATAAAATTCATTTCAGTTTTAAATTATTTAAAATTGCGTTATATTAGTATTAAACAAATAAACAAGGGATGCAAATTAAATGACAATATCCTCAAATAGTTATTCCTCCATTTCAAATGCTTCTTCGGCTAGCGTAGAGATTGTAACACCAATACAGACACTGATAAATGATGATTTTAAGACACAGCAGTTGGAACGTTTACGAAATCTCAGCGCTGCAATTTTCAATGGGGATTCTGCTACCTCAATTTTAGACTCTGTCACCCGTCTTGATTCCGAGGCCAAAGAACGTTTCCTTCATCACGCAAGTGAACACGCAAACTCTAGTGTTACAAAAGACAACCTCACTGACTCAAAAAGTGCACTCATGTGGGCTCTTTCTGAAGAAGTAAGTCGGTATGTTTCCCTTACCCATCGTTTTACTCAAAATGAGTGGAATCACCTTGATTACTGCATCTACGAAGCTGATGGTTCCCGTAGCCATGAAGCGGAGTTTGGGAAATACCATCGTATCGATCAGGGATTTGATAGTTTTATGGCACAGGTCGAAAAAGTTATAACCAGTAGAAATCATTAAAAAGGAATTAATATATGGCACCGTTGCTTGCTCAACTCACTCGAATCATAGGATCCATAGTAATGGACCACCCTTATACAACAGTGGCTGCTGTTGGGCTAGGTTATGCAATTCAGCGTCGAGCAGAGATTGCTGCATTAGTACATCGTGCTCTAGAAGACTGTAACAGGGAACGAGCGCCGGTAGTATTAGTAGACCGTGCTGCTCCTGCTCCTGCTCCTGCTCCTGCTCCTGCTCCTGCTCCTGCTCCTGCTCCTGCTCCTGCTCCTGCTCCTGCTGCTCCCGTTGCCAGACCATTATTACCTCCTCCAGGACAGCCGAAACCCTTACCCGCTCCCCAAGCTAATGGAGTACCCCCTGGTGCTGGCGTGGAGGATCCTGTGCAGGATGGGCCAGTCCCCCCACCAACCAGGAGATTCTACCCAGAAGACAGACCAAGACCAGCACCCTCAGCACCACCGGTAGATGTGCCTGCTCCCCTTCCACCACTACCTCCAATAGTCCCTACGCGGCCGGATGCTCCCCGCCCAACTCCCATTCCACGAACCGGCTTAACAGACGAAGACAGGGCTAATCTACGAGCTTTTCAGGCTTTTATTGAATTAGATGCTATTATTTTTAATGGTTCTCACCAGGATATCGCCCCTCTTATCGAAGAAATTAATACAAGAAGTGGACAAAATTTCTTTGCCGTTGCTTCTGCAAAAGCAGGACAAGAGGTTAATGCACATAACTTTAACGATCCTTCAGTAAGAGAAGGGGTACTTTGGGCTTTCTCTGAGGCAGTAAGCACTTATGTTGCAGGATTATATCAGCCCACTCCACAAGAATGGAATGATGTTGATTACCGCGTTTGGAGATCCTTCGCTGACGAGAACCCCAGCACTCCCGCTGATTACGGAAGAAATCATCGCCTTGATCGAGGATTGTCTAACTTCATCCTCTTAGTTAACGAGAAAATGTTCCGCCTTCCCCGAACTATATAAGTAGTGTAGCGGGATTTTCGAGAAGCTTCTTAACGCTCAAGAGAAACTTGGCCCCATCTGCTCCATCGACCACACGGTGATCAGCAGATAGGGTCATATTCATTCTCTGAGATGGGACCACAATCCCATTTTTGATCGCCACCACCTCTCTCATTCCGCCTACTGCTAAAATGGCAGCTTGAGGGGGATTAATCACAGCAACAAAGCTAGTAATGCCGTACATTCCGAGATTAGATACTGTAAAAGAGCCCCCTTTATATTGTTCTACTTTAAGAGTTCCCTCTTTCGCACATTTCGCAAGGTGGCGCACTTCAACAGAAAGCTGTCCTAAATTCTTATAATCTGCATTCCGCACAATAGGGGTGATCAGCCCATCAGGAAGACTCACAGCAACTGCAATATCGATCGTCTTAAACCGAATAATCTCTCCTTTGACAGAATCAAATCCGCTATTGACATGAGGATGCTCTCTTAAAGCAAGCGCAACAGCCCTCATCACAAAGTCGTTATAGGTCACCTTCACTCCTCCCTCGAGAAGTTCTGTACGTAACCTGACTAAACTATCCACATCGATTTCTTTCTCAATATAAAAATGGGGGATAAACGTTTTGGATGCCTGCAATTTTTCACCAATGGCTCTTCGCATCGGACTCAGTTTTTCACTCTGAAAAGTGCCAGGAGCAATCTCAGGTTTTGCGCGGCTCCCAAACGCTACGACACCCTGCTTTTGAGCCATCTCGAGATCCTTACTGACGATACGCCCCCCGGGGCCAGATCCCTTCACCGTCGTAAGATCAAGTCCTTCCTCCGAAGCTAGCTTTTTCGCATAAGGGGAGGCCTTTACCCCCTCTCCCACATCAAATTCAAAACTATACCCCTCAAGAGGCGGCTCTGCTTCAAATCCCACACCAAGAACGGCTGCCCCTTCCTTTTTTTTCTCCCCAGCAACTACCTTCTGAGGTGCTTCTACAGGAGCTTTAGGCTGAGTGACTTGAAAACCTTCTAAACTTTCATCTTGCGTCTTTGTCATGATCGCAATCGGATCATTGACAGAACCATCCCCATCTTCTTTGATCAGAATCTGACGCAAATATCCCCCATCAAGAGCATGGTATTCCACAGTTGCCTTATCAGTCGCTACCTCAATGAGAAGATCCCCTTCTGCAACTTTGTCCCCTTCTTTTTTATGCCACTTTACAATAGTCCCCTCAGCCATCGTAGGGGATAATTTGGGCATCGTTAAAATAAATGGCATTAAAGGCTCCTTTTCAAGGCATCGTAAATTCTTTCTGTATTTGGTAAAGAGGCGAGTTCTAAGGGTTTTGAATAAGGTAGGGGTGTTTCTTTCTGACAGACACGCACAAGAGGACTGTCTAGAAAATCAAAACACATCTCCTGAATCTGAAACCCAATTTCAGCGGCAATTCCAGCAAAAATATGCCCCTCTTCCACAAGGACACATCGATGAGTTTTTCTAATGGAAGTTGCAATCGTTCCCATATCAAGAGGCTTAATCGTCCTTAAATCAATGATTTCAACAGAAACCCCTTCCTTGGCAAGAAGGCGCGCTGCCTCCTGACAAGGTCTAATCATGCGGCTACACCCGATTAAAGTGATGTCTGTTCCCTCCTGCAACACCTTAGCCTTCCCAATCGGAACGAGGTACTCCCCCTCGGGAACCTCCCCTTTAAGTCCATAATCGAGCTCATCTTCCAAAAAAATCACCGGATCATCAGATCGGATGGCCGATTTTAAAAGCCCTTTTGCATCATAAGCATTACTAGGGGCAACAATTCGAAATCCTGGAAAATTACTGTAAATTGCCGCCACATTATGAGAATGTTGGCAAGAAACTTGAGCCGCTGCTCCATTAGGGCCTCTAAATACAATAGGACATTTAAACCGCCCCCCAGACATGTAATACATCTTGCATGCATTCGAAATGAGTTGATCTGCTGCAACAAAAGAAAAGTTAAAGGTCATGAAGTCCACAATAGGCCTAAGCCCTGTCCAAGCAGCTCCAATCGCCAGCCCAACAAATCCCCCCTCAGCAATCGGGGTATCAATAATCCGCTGATCGCCCCACTTATCTAAAAGCCCCTTAGTCACTTTAAAAGGACCATTATAATACCCTACCTCTTCACCAATCACAAAAACGCGCGGGTCGCGGGCCATCTCTTCATCAATCGCCTCTCTTAAAGCTTCTCGAATTTCAATCTCCCGCATAAACCCCTTCCTCTAATGTTGAAATATCGGGATAAGGACTTTCATCTGCAAATTTCATCGCATCCAAAACGATTTCTTTCTCTTCTTCGCTTATTTTCTGATAGGTCGCCTCATCCAAAAGATGAGCCTTTTCTAGCTCATTCTTGAATAAAAGAAGAGGGTCCCTTGCCTTAGCTCTCTCAAGCTCTTCTTTAGAGCGATAAAGACCTGGATCTGAAATGGAGTGCCCTTTAAATCTCTCTGTAATCGCTTCAATCAGCACAGGGCGCTGTGTTCTCTTAACTTCCTCGTAAACCTCTTTAAATCCTGCATAACAATTGAGAACATCCATTCCATCAAAAGTGTACCCCTTCATATTATAGGCTGGAGCAAATGATTCAGCAATCGGCTCATGACAGATAGCCCTTTGAACAGGGGTCCCCATGCCCCACTGATTGTTTTCAATCACAAAAATCACAGGCAAATTCCACAAAGAAGCTAAATTAAGCGACTCATGTACAGCACCTTGAACAAAGGCCCCATCACCGAGAAAACAAACTGCTACCTTTCCTGTTCCTTGATACTTTGCAGAAAATGCAGCTCCCACTGCAATAGGAAGGTGTCCTCCTACAATGCCAAAGCCCCCAAGTAAGTGATCTGTGTAAAGGTGCATCGACCCTCCACGCCCCTGGGCACATCCGGTCACCTTTCCATAAAGTTCTGCCATACACTCTTTGGGAGTAGCACCTGTCAATAAAGCCAGTGCGTGGCACCGATAGGTTGTAATCCACCAATTTTCAACCCCCATCGCTGCTACTGCTGCCGTTTGGATCGCTTCCTGCCCAATATAAGCGTGAAAGTAACCCCCGATTTTAGCTTGCTGATAGGCTGACTCAGCCCTCATCTCAAAATGGCGAATCATCACCATTTGACGCATCATCTCACACAATCGATCCTTTTCAAGGCTCTTAATTAACTTATTATTATCGCATGTGAAATAATTGTATTTTATTTTCTTGCCCAAAAATACCCCTCTTTCTTTTATACTATATTATTTCATTTTAGATTGGCAAGCCGGGATTTCCACCTTGTCTTGGGATGAGATGGGGATTATTGGTGGTAGGAACAGGGCGATATTCATCATTGGAAGTAGCTTGGTAGCATCCCATTAAGAATCCAAGGCATAACACAAGTAGCATTCTCATAGCGAAGTCATGATACTCTTTGACAACTTTAATTGTAAAGTTTACTCTATCTCTGATGAGACCTATCTATTACGACACCGAAACGACAGGAATTAAACCGAAAAAAGACAAGATTATCGAGATTGCAGCATATGATCCTGTGAATCAGCGAGAATTTGTCACTCTTATCAATCCTTCGATACCTATCCCTCAAGAAGCTTCAGCGATTCACCACATTACCGATGATATGGTCAGTAAATCCCCCTCCTTCAAGGAAATGGCGTTTGACTTTATCGATTTTTGTTCTGGGGATGTGGTTCTTATTGCTCATAATAATGACAATTTTGATCAACTCTTTTTAGAAGCGGAATTTGAAGCGGCGGGAATTCCCCTCCCTTCTTGGCGCTACATTGACACCCTTAAATGGTCGAGAAAATATCGCCCAGATCTTCCCCGTCACTCACTTCAATCTTTAAGAGAACTTCATCAAATCCCCCCCAATAATGCTCATAGAGCATTGGATGACGTTATTGTGCTACATCAAGTGTTCTCCCAAATGATTGATGACCTGCCTATGGCAACGGTTTACAAACTTCTTTCAGAGACAACCTTGCTCCGCTCGATGCCTTTTGGGAAATTTAAAGGGCAGCCTCTTTCTGAAGTGCCCAAAAGTTACCTAACCTGGCTCTCCCAAAGTGGTGCCTTTGATAAGGTAGAAAATCACGATTTAAAACGCTCACTGGAGCACTACAAACTCTTGTGAAAATTCTTCTCATTGGACCTGGATATGTGGGATCTGCGCTGATTCAAGCTCTTACGGGGCATGAAGTCACCGTCACCAAAGAAAGAATACGCCCTTCTTCTCTATTTGAAGGAAAAGATTTGGTGATCGTCACCCCAAAAACAGAAGTCACAACCTCCCTTCCTCTGATTGCTCTATCGAGTACCGCCTGTTACGGGGATGCGGGTGGGGGGTTTGTTAAAGAAGAAGATGCCGTGCCGACAGAATACGAGAAGAGCGTTCTTTTAAATCCGAGGGGCTGTCTTTTTCGACTTTCAGAAATCTATGGACCCGGGAGAGAAATCAGCCATCGATTTAAAGAAAAGACCCATTTCCCAGGCTCTCCAGACAATCCCACTAACATGATCCATCTCGACGATATTGTCGGAGCGATTCTTTTTGCGATGGAGCACCATTTAACAGGGATTTACAATCTCACCGACGACGACCACCAAACTCGAGGGGAGCTTTACAGTCAATATGGAAACATCACCTTTGATCCCAGCATAAAGCCCCGTTTTGGGGGCAATCGCAAGGTATCCAACGCAAAGATCAAGGAAGCGGGCTATCTCTTTAAGCATCCCCACCGCATCTTATCCTAACCCCGTAACCGTAACCGCGCCCGTAACCGCATTGTCTTTGCAAGCCATTCTTCAAAAAAATGTAAAATCGGTTACGGTTACGGGCGCGGTTACGGTTAAGGAATTAAAAATCTAGCACCGAGCTCATGAAAGCTATGCTTAAGAGAGTGCTGGCTGATGCGAATGCTTTTTGTAACTTTCCCACATCACTCTAAATGGGGCACATGAAACGATGAGCTCATCTAAAGTGCCGTCACCGACCACCCTCCCGTCATCGAGAAAAATAATCCGATCTGCATTCTCAATCGTCGAAAAACGGTGTGCAATAATGATCTGAGTCACCCTTCCGTGTAGCTCAGAAATTGCATCTTTAATCCGTTGCTCAGAGATGGGATCCAAAGAGGAGGTCGCCTCATCAAAGATGAGAATGGGAGCCTCTCGAATGAGAGCCCTTGCGATAGCAAGCCGCTGTTGCTGCCCTCCAGAAAAGTTCTTTCCCATCTCAGAAAGCATCGTATCGTATGTTTTGGGCAACTTTTCGACAAACTCAGAGACATGAGCCTTTGCTGCAGCCCGCAATACCTGATCCCTCTTATAGGGCTCCCCTACAGAAATATTAGAGGCTATCGTATCTAAAAATAAAAAGGGCTTCTGAGGAACAAAGGCCATCACTTTTCTTAAAGATTCCTTAGTGTAAGCTTGTATGGGAAGGCCATCTATTTTAATAACCCCTTTTTGAGCCTCAAAAAGACGGGGAATCAAATTCACAATGGTCGACTTCCCAGCTCCTGTCGCACCTAAAATAGCTACGGTTTCCCCTTTATTTACCTTAAAAGAGACATCTCGGAGAACCCATCTGTCTTCATCATAACAAAACCAGACCCGATCAAACTCAATAGAGTCATTAAAAGAGGTAATTTCAATCTTCCCAGAACTATCTTCTGGAGGGGGCATTTGAAGAAGTACTTCAAACATCCGTTCAGCCGCCACAATCCCCTGTTGAATGTAGAGATTTTCTTCAGCAAATTTTTTGACTGGCTCGTACACAAGATAGAGAAGTCCACAAAAAACCAACAATTCAGAGAGGGTCAGTTTAAGAATATAAAGACCGAAAATCACCACAACTGCAAGACAAATGGTGGTAATCGTGTGCAAAATAGGACGAGTCAGTAGATCGTATTTAGCTGTCTTTGCTTCAAGACGCCCCGTCTCATTATTTTGTTCCTGATATTTCTTGAGAGAAAAAGATTCCATCCCAAAAATTTTGACCGTTTGAATTCCCGCAAGGAAATCAATCAAAACGGTCGCAAACCGCTCCTGATTTTTTTGCAAAGCTCTCGTCATTTTTTTCACTTTTCGAGTCACCAAAGCAATGGGTAAGATCACCATTGGAACTCCAAAGAAAATGACAAGAGATAGTTTCCATGAAATATAAAAACACCCACTCAAATTGATCAGCAAAGTGAAAGGAGCTTGGAAGTAATTTGTAATACAAGCGTGTACGGCATAAGCGATTTGATAAGCATCATTTGACACCCTTGTTGAAAGAGATCCGATGTTGTATTTTTGGTAAAAGGACATAGGGAGGGTTTGGATATGCCGAAAATAGTCCTCTCGTAAATCCCTGCTCACCCGAATCCCGAAAAGTTCTGCAGCGTATCGACTAAAAAATAGAGCAAATGCTTTGACAATCGCCACAATGACCATTAAACCAATGACAGCTTCCACACTCTGATCAGAAAGATTAAAAAGGGACTCAATGTAGTTTACTAGGCCACCCAAAGGGTTTTTCTCCCTTTGATTGGTCAATACTCCTAAAGTAAACATTTCCATTTGATTGGCCAAAGTGAGGGCCAGAAGGGCAATCAATGTGTAGCCCAATAAAAGGATATGTTTTGAGGTCTTAAGCGCTGCCTTGAATAGTAACTTCACCCATCTTCCTAAATTTATCGTATCTTTGATCGAGAAGTTTATCAGTAGGGAGCTTTTTTAGGGTATGGATTGTTTGAGTAATAAACTCAATGAGGTTTTTATAAACCGTTTGAGGATCATGGTGAGCTCCTCCAAGAGGCTCTTTAATCATCGCATCAACAACTTTTAATTCAATAAGTTCTTCTGCGTGAATTTTTAAAGCCGCAGTCGCCTTCTCACTATGAGAAGCATCATGCCATAAAATAGAAGCGCACCCTTCGGGCGAAATCACCGAGTAATAGGCATGTTCCAACATCGCAACGACATCACCCATACCAATTCCAAGAGCTCCTCCCGAACACCCCTCCCCGATAATAATAGCCAAAATAGGAGTTTTTAACCGAGCCATCTCGTAGAGATTGGCAGCAATAGCACCCCCTTGCCCCCTTTCCTCTGCGGAAAGACCTGGATAAGCTCCAGGAGTATCAATAAGAGTGAGGACAGGCAATTGAAATTTCTCAGCAAGTTTCATCGCTCTTTTTGCCTTTCTATACCCTTCTGGATGAGGAGATCCAAAATTGCGATAAATGCGACTTTCGGTATCTGTTCCTTTATCCTGAGCTATTAAAACCATCTTCTGTCCCTTGATGGTGCAAAAACCTGTAATGATGGAATGGTCGTCTCTAAATAAACGGTCCCCAAAAATTTCAATAAAATCTTCACATATATTTTTGATAATCCCCGCTGCACGAGGTCTATCAGGGTGACGACAGATAGAAACTCTCTCCCATGGAGTGAGATCGGAATACACCTTACCCTTCAATTCCTCGAGTTTTTTTTCAAGGCGTCCCACTTCCCCATCATCTGAAAAACCATTCACATGATTCTGTTTTTTCAATTCAGAAATGGTCTTTTCATACTGGTGAATTTGTTTTTCATGGCATAGCATGTCTTTTCTTAACCTCAATCGTTGTGGGTTTAGTAATCACAATAGAAAAAATTTCCTCGATATCTTCCTGAAGAAGACGGATACATCCGTCACTGGAAGCTACTCCAATACAAGAGCGATCTTCAATAAACTCCCCATTTGGAGACTTCACCCAAGGGGCTCCGTGAAATCCATATCCAGATACATTAAAAGGGATCCATCTCGTCCCAAAAACCTGAATCATTTCGATTTCTTTTTCTTGAAAAAACCCGATGATCCCCGGTTTATAAATGGCCACTTTATCCCCTAAAGAATAGTTTCCTTCGGGGGTTAACGATCCAGAAGGAGATGCTTTGTCTAATCTACCAATGCCAATTTTATAAACTTTGAGAAGGACTTTTTCATTTCCATCCAAATAGTAGAAGGACATTTTATAGTCATCTAAGTCAACATCAAAGTGAAATCGAATATCCTTATCTGTTCTAAATACGTTGAACTGATTGCCTGAAGCAACTTTCTGAGTATAGTAATCTGCCTTCCGATTCAAACTACGTGCGATAAAATGGCGCGATGTTTGGTAATAGGCAGCATAATCGGTAATCCAAGCGGGACGCCCTTTAAGCCAGGGAACCCGGGATTTATAGGTAACCGTTTCTACAATCGGCAATTTTTGATCGGTTGTCGTAAAAAGGAGAGGAACTCGATCAACCACCACTTCTTCCTTCGATAAAAGAAGGGGAGGGAGAGCAGGCTCTACTACAATCGCCTCTTCATAAATAGATCCCTCTTCCGCCAAAACAACAGGTGCCTTCTCTTTTTTTACAAGAGACATCACCCCAATCAACCCAAAAAGGGAAATTGTTAAAATAAAAATTAATTTAGGAGCTGACACCACTAACCTCCACGTGCCCCCCTATCATAGCGAAGCTTAGTTTATTTCAAAAGAGTAGGTTTTCATATCCGAAGTAATCGCAAAAGCGAGAAGGAAATTGGCTCCCCAATAATGGGAGGCTCCTCCGAGAGGAATGAGCTGCATTTCGGATTGAAATAAAGGCTTGATAATAAGATCTTGATTTCCAAAAACAACAGGAGCAGACCCCTCCTGATAACGATCCAATGTCCCTGGTTTTAGGGTATACTTCCCATTAACAACCCCTTTTTCTGCCTCAATAAAGAAAACAAAGGCGCAGGGAATAAAATCAGCACACGCATTAAATTTAACTTTTAACTGAACCGTCTGCTCTTTTAACGAAATATCAACGTATGTCCATAAATCGGTTGCCTTACCTTGATGAGCGGCCCTTGCCCATCCTGAAAAATGAAAAGGATTTTCTTGAAAAAAAAGATCTTCAAAAGAATCTTCCTGCCTAAAAATACCAAAATGATCCGCAATGCCTAAGGGGAAAAAACAAGGACCAAACGTCAAAATTTTTCCGTGTTTTTTATAAATACTTCCAAATCCAGAGGAAATTCCCTCACAAGTTAAGACACAACTTAAAGAAGAAGCATGATGAGTTATTTTTCTTTTGGAGTTTGTGTTTAAAGAAACTTCCTGAAAAGAAGTCCTCGGAAGGAGATATTCTCTCAAAGCTTCAAGGTAGGAAGAAAAAGCGCCCTTCCCTCGTTCGAAGCATTGGTCAGCAAGAAGCCCCAGACGTTGCTTCCCCGTGATCTTATAACCGATGAGAAAAAGGAGAGATAATAAAGCAAAAAAATAAGGAATATCGAATTCCTTCTCTGCTATGCCAAGAGCATAGATATTCACTTCATCATCTCGGATAGTTTGTAAATAGAGGGACACGAGTTCAAGAAGAAGTTTGGTATCTCCTAAACAAGCAAAAATAAGAGATTGCTCTAACTCCTTCATACTTCCCCTCTCTTTTTGAGCAGAAAGGGGAAATTCTTGTAAACCAAGGAGTCTGCGCAAAAGAGCACATTGCCCTTTTTCCAAAGGGGATTCGACAGATCGCTGTTCTAATAGATAAAACTCAGCAATAGACACCTCTTCTTTACGAAGAAGAAGTGTAGAAATGAGCTCTCTCAGCACCTCTGCCTGCATTATCCGCCAAATGAAGGGGGAACTTCAGTTTTCTCAATGAGTACCCTCATCTTTTTCCCTGGAGTAAACTTCACAGCTCTTCTCGCCGGGATTTCAATAGGAACATCGGCATTTTTTGGATTTCTTCCGATTTTTCGTTTTCGGGTTACCACTTCAAAAACCCCAAAATCGCGAAATTCGAGGCGATCTCCTTCAGTAAGGAAATCAGTCATTGCATCGAGAAAAGCCTGAATGGTATTGCGCACATCATTAGGATGCATTCCTCTTTTTTGCGCGATAACCTGAATCAGTTTTTTCTTGGTGATCGTAGTCATTGCGGCCCACTCCTTAGTCAACTTATGTTGTGTTTTCTCATTGTTCTATCATACTGATTTTCAGACAAGTCCTTTTTTTTCATTCCCTTGTTTTTCTCAAAGATTTCATTAATTTCTTGACAAAAAAAAATAGCTATTCCAACATCAGAGATGTAGTCATTAACTTAAAGAGGCTTTATGATACCACTTTCTACATCATCTCCAGATTTACACAGCTTATATAGAACAGACGGGACTCCAGGCCCTTCTGCCGAAGGAACGCCAGGCCCCTCTGCAAAGCCAGAAACTCCAGGTCCTTCTGCATCCATATCCATTCTTACAACTACCTTAGGAACGGCAATCAAGGTCTAATGTTGTTCAAGAAGAGCTCTTTATCTTCTCGATAAAGAGCTTATTTCAATCAGAAGCTTCTTCTTTTTCCCCGATCCCAATACGAGATACTTTCCACCTATCAAATCTGATTCGCAAACCACTTCTTTTTCATCAGAAATTTTTCGATTATTCAAGTAAGCTCCCCCATTTTTTAAAAGGCGGACGGCTTCTCCTTTGCTAGAAAAAAGAGAAGAAAGAACTCCCAGTGCGGGATAGGTCTGCCCAACAACTTGATCCTTAGACAAGGTCACATTCGGCATATCTTCTTTTATTGCTTCTAAAGTCTCAAGATCAAGTTCTATGTCCTGTCCAGGTTTGGCCCCCTCAGTCACTCGGAGAGCTATTTCAAGTCCTTCCGCCCCATGCACATAGAGGGTCACCTCTTCAGCAAGTCGTTTTTGAGCTCGGTTGGGATGTATCTTGATCTCCCTCTCCATTTCCTCAATTTCTTCAAGCTCAATGAACGTCAACATTTTTAACAACTTCACCACATCTGCATCAGCCACTTGATAGAGGTATTGATAAAATGCATACGGAGAAGTTTTCTCTTTAGAGAGCCAAATTGCCCCTTCTTCACTTTTGCCAAATTTTTTCCCATCACTGCGGGTAAGTAGAGGAAATGTAGCCCCGAAAGCCTCTTTACGAGTGAGCTTACGAATAAGTTCTATCCCTGCCGTAATATTACCCCACTGATCACTCCCCCCCATCTGAAGAACGACCCCTTCTTTTTCATAAAGATGATAAAAATCATAGGCCTGCATAAGCTGATAGGAAAATTCAGTAAAACTCATCCCCTCTTCAGATTGGATCCGAGAACGGACACTTTCTTTACCTAGCATCGATCCCACACGAAAATGTTTTCCCACATCTCTTAAAAAATCGATAAATGGCATCTCTTTAAACCAGGTATCATTATTAACAATCAGAGGATGGCCAATACAACGGATGAGCTGCTTTTCAATACAGCCTATATTATGTTCTAGTAACTCATATGACAAAAAGGGGCGTTCTTGACTTTTTCCCGAGGGGTCCCCGATCTTTCCCGTTGCTCCACCAAGAAGAGCATAAGGGGTATGACCAAATTTTTCAAACCAGGTAAGAGCGATAATTCCAACGAGGTTCCCAAGGTGTAAACTATCTGCTGTCGGATCAAATCCGAGATAAAGTTTAAGCGGAGAAGAGGCTTTTAGTAAAAGATCCTCAGAAGTGACAGCATCGATAAATCCCCGTTTTTTTAGATGGGCAACAACAAAATCTTTCATTTACTGGCACCGAATCTGTTGCGCAAGTAAAACAATCCGCTTGGAACATTCAGCAGAATTTTGATTATTATCAAAAAGAGCAATCGATTTCGTTTTCAGTGAAATCCGTTGAGCCGCGTGACGCGCGATCCATCTTTGAATTTCATGGGCTTTTCTTTTAATCGCCGCCTCCGTCACCTGTGACTGGATTTTACTCAGTTTTTTTTCGAGTTTTTCACGGGTTTTTTTCGTCTTAATACTCTCTTCAGCAACTGGCTTTTTCATGAGAACCTCCGCCTCCTATAGTATCAGGAGTAAGTTATGTTTTAAAGGAAAAATTGACTTGTTTTCTCAATTAAATCAAGATGAATATTATGAAGAAAGCAGTGGGATACCAAGCCGCCGAGCTCATCCAAAATGGAATGAGAGTTGGAATCGGAACAGGATCAACCGTCTATTTTTTTATTGAACGGCTCATCCAAAGATGTAAAGAAGGGCTTATGATTTCCACCTTCTCTTCCTCTGTTACTTCTGAAAAACAGGCAAGAGAAGGAGGAATACCTATCTTAACTGAAATGACAGAGCTCGATATCACCGTTGATGGAGCAGATGAAATCGATCCCCAAAAACGGATGATTAAAGGAGGAGGAGGCGCCCTTTTTCGAGAAAAAATCCTCGCTAATGCATCTCAAGAGATGATTGTGATCGTCGATGAAAGCAAACTAGTTTCTTACCTTGGAAAATGCCCTCTTCCTGTTGAAATTACGACCTATGCAACTCCCTCTATTATCCGGCAAATCAATGAAGCCGGATATCACGGACACATCCGCATGACAGCTGAGAATACTCCCTTTATCACAGATAATGGCAACTATATCTACGATATCGTTTTTGATTCCCCACTTGCCTTTCCTGAAGAAGATGAAGAAAAGTTGATCTACATTCCTGGGGTGATTGATACAGGCTTTTTTTTCAATCAAGCAGGAAGAGTGCTTATCGGATACCAAACAGGAGAAGTGAAATGTCTAAACTAATCCCCATCACCCTCAATAAAATCATGCAATCCACTGTCTATACGATGTTCATCTTAGGAAATGAAGAAAAACAATTTGCCATCTACACAGAACCTCATGTAGGACAAAACCTCCAACTGATGCTCATGAAGCAACCCAAAGAAAGACCAAATACCCATGCATTGATGCTCTCCCTTTTTGAGCCGCTCAACATCCAGGTGATTCAGGTTGTAATCAATCAGGTGGAAGACACCATTTATTTCGCTCGCCTTTTTCTCGAACAAAATCAAGAAGGGCACCGAAAGATTTTAGAAATTGATGCAAGACCAAGCGACGCTCTCTCTCTTGCCCTCTATTCTAATGCTCCCATGTACTGCACACAAGCACTCTTTGAAACAACGCTACCCATTAATATTTGATGTAAAATTTTTCTTTTGAAAGCTCGATAATTGCATTTACCGCTTCCTCTGCATCCTCTCCCTCAGCTTCAATACGGATCTTTGATCCCCTTGCAGCTGCAAGCATCAAAATGCCAAGAAGGGACTTTGCATTGATCGTAAGATCTTGAAATGAGAGCTTAATATCTGCCCGAAACCGAGTGGCACATTTTACAAGCTCTGTGGCTGGCCTTGTATGGAGCCCCTTCTCATTGATCACCACAAACGATTTTTTTATTTTTCCACTTCTCTTAAGCATCGGTATTCTCCAAGATAGCTTTTAAATTGTTGAAGCAGCATGTTAATCGGCTCTGCCGTCCTCAAATCAACTCCCACTTCCCTTAAAAGTTCTATCGGATAGTTACTTCCTCCAGATGATAAAAACTTCAGGTATTTTTTCACATCTCCCTGCTTACAAAGAGCATGCGCAGCACTAATACCTGTCGCATACTGATAAACATAAAAGTTGTAATAAAAATGGGGCACCCTTAGAAATTCAATTGAAATTTCATCAGGCAGCGTCAAATCTGGGCCATAATAATCGAGGTAAAGATCCAAGTAAAGGTTTTTTAATCTCCCCACTGAAAAAGGAACATCCCGCTCCCCCATTTCATGTAATTTCAACTCAAACTCAGCAAACTGGGTTTGTCTATGCAGAGTCGATCTCACATCATCTAATTTATGATTAATCAACCAGCGCCTTTCCTTAACATCTGAAGTTTCTTTGAGCAAATAATTAAAGAGCAGCTCTTCATTATAAGTTGATGCCACCTCTGCTAAAAAAATAGGATAGTGAGAACTGTGGTATGGCTGATTCTGATGGCTTAAATAGGAATGCATACTATGACCCGCTTCATGAGCCAAGGTAAACACATCTCGAATCGTTCCTTGAAAATTCATGAGAATATATGGAGGGGAGCTATAACATCCACTTGAATAAGCCCCAGAACGTTTTCTCGCATTCTCGACCCAATCTACCCAGCGCCCTTCTCTAAACCCTTTTGCAAGAACATCTCTATAAGCCTCCCCCAAAGGACGTACCGCCTCAATGACGAGCTCTTTAGCCTCTTCAATAGTATAGGTGCGACTTAAGTCTTCTTCTAAAGGCACATAGAGATCATAAGGAAAGAGTTCTCCCACTCCGAGGATTTCTTTGCGTAAAGAAACATAGTCATGAAGTCCTCCAATTTGATTTTTCACCGTCTGAATCAAATTAGTATACACATCTCTTGGAATTTGATGGGGAATCAAAGCCGCATCTAAACAGCTCGGATAGGACCTTGCTCTACATGTAAAAAGGTGCTTCTGAACAGCCCCGCTGATTAATTCAGTAAACGTATTTGCATATTTAAGGTAAGGTTCATGGAGATGAAAGAAAGCCTCTTTTCTTTGATTGCGATCTTTCGACTGAAGGAAAAGGCTATAACTTCCATGGGTTAAGGGCTCTCCCTGCACTGGCTCAAATTTGAGATCCGCATTATGAAATACCCCAAATGCTTTGTAAGGAAATTCAGAAATTTGCCCAGACAGAGCCATAATTCTCTCCTCACTTGCTTTCAAGGTATAAGGCTTAAGAGTCCTCACCTTGCTCAAGTAAAAAGCATATTTAGAGGAAGTTACCTCAACTTCTTCAATAAGAGAGGGCTTTAGCCACGCAGTTTCTTCCTCAAACTGAGTTAAAGCCACGACAGCCATGTCGTAATAACCTTTATATTTTTCATTTGACACATCCTCATCATGCTTGAGATGAGCGTAGGTGTAGAGCTCTTCCAGCTCCTTGTATAATAAAAAATAGGTGTCTAAAATTTTTTCAATTTCATCAAGAGGCTGCTTTAAAAGCTTACCCCTTTCCTTCTTGAAAGCCCTCTCCCATTCCTCATCAGAAGCAAATAAAGGAGACAGATCCCATTTGAGCTCATCACTTATCTGTGCACGTTCTTTTGACATGAAAAAAATATACAAAAAATGCCTATCTTAAGTCAACTCAATAATTTAGCACTTTAACTCGAAAACTGCTAATTTCACCTTGCCAAAAATAGAACCCAGAGGATATGATGTGAGTAGATTTCAATTACTGGAGGTTATTATGACAACAAAAACGAAGATTGTTCCTGTCGGCGAACGCGTGCTCCTCAAAAGAGAAGCTGCAGAAATGGCCCTTAAGGGGGGAATCATCCTTCCTGATACAGCTAAAAAGAAACAAGAAGTTGCCGTAGTGATTGCTGTCGGTACCGGAAAAGAGCATCCTCTCCCAGTGAAAGAGGGGCAAAAAGTGCTGATCGACAAATACGCAGGCCAAGAAATTACTGTAGATGATGAAGAATTTGTCATCGTAAAAGCTGAAGATATTATCGCAATACTAGAGTAAGGAGTTAAAAACATGAGTGCAAAAGATATTAGATACAATGAAGATGCAAGAGCAAAGATCCATAAAGGGGTCAAAAAACTTGCAGCTGCAGTCAAAGTGACTCTCGGACCTAAAGGTCGCAACGTTGCCATTGAAAAATCATTTGGAGCCCCCCACATCACAAAAGACGGTGTGACTGTCGCAAAAGAGATCAAACTCGAAGACAAACACGAGAACATGGGCGCTCAAATGGTCATCGAAGTGGCCAGCAAAACTGCTGACAAAGCGGGAGACGGAACAACAACAGCGACCATCCTAGCTGAAGCTATTTACAGCGAAGGACTTCGCAACGTCACTGCCGGTTCTAATCCTATGGAAATCAAACGAGGGATTGAACTTGCCGTACGTGCGATCACAGCAAAGCTCAAAGAAAAAAGCAAACCGATCAAAAACACCCAAGAGATTGAACAAGTTGCGACCATTTCAGCAAATGGAGACAGCGAAATCGGAGCCACCATCGCTAAAGCTATGGACAAAGTGGGCAAAGATGGAACAGTTTCTGTTGAAGAAGGAAAGCGTTACGAAACCACTCTTGATTTTGTTGAAGGGATGCATTTTGATCGCGGATACCTCTCAGCTTACTTCATCACCGATGCAGAAGCTCAGGAAGCTGTCTTAGAAAACGCCTATGTCCTCATCTACGAAGGTAAGATTTCTACGATGAAAGACTTCATCCCCATTCTCCAAGCAACGGCTGAAACAGGACGCCCTCTTCTCATCATCGCTGAAGATGTTGAGGGAGATGCCCTTGCAACACTCGTTGTTAACAAACTCCGTGGAGGACTCAAAGTTTGCGCCGTTAAAGCTCCTGGCTTTGGCGATCGCCGCAAAGAGACTCTCAAAGACATCGCGATCTTAACTGGTGGCCAATATGTTGCTGAAGAACTCGGCATCAAGCTTGAGTCTGTCACTCTCGAAATGCTCGGTCAAGTGAAAAAAGTGATCGTGAAAAAAGAAGACACAACTCTCATTGAAGGGGCTGGCAAAAAACATGACCTCGATGAGCGCAAAGGTCTCCTTCGCAAGATGATCGAAGATTCAACTTCTGACTACGACAAAGAGAAACTCCAAGAAAGACTCGCTCGTCTATCAGGAGGCGTTGCTTTAATTCGAGTGGGTGCTGCGACTGAAGTTGAAATGAAAGAGAAAAAAGACCGTGTGGACGATGCTCATAGAGCGACACAAGCAGCTGTTGAGGAAGGAATTCTTCCTGGCGGCGGTAGTGTGTTCATCCACATGATCCCTCTTCTTCAAAAACTTGCAGCAGAACAAGTGGGCGACACGAAGATCGGAGTCGACATCATCACCAAAGCGATCCAAGCACCTCTTCGCCAAATCGCAGAGAATGCAGGGAACGAAGGATCTATCGTCGTTCAGAAAGTCGCTGAACTCGGTGAAAACTTCGGCTGGGATGGACGTACCAATACTTATGGCAACTTGCTAGAACTTGGTATTATCGACCCAACTAAAGTGATCCGCTTAACGATTGAGCTTGCAGCTTCGATTGCTTCTCTTCTTCTTACAACAGAAGCGATCATTGCGGAAGAAGCTCAAGATGATAA